>JAHFER010000087.1 GCA_023248365.1 Nitrospirota bacterium | reverse complement strand
ATTCTTTTGACTTATCAAATTTCTTCTGTCCATCGTAAAGCGTTCCTATGATCATATAAGCAGGCAGGTAATTTGGATTAATCTTAATTGCCTCTTCGTATTTGGCAATGGCCTTATCATAGGACTTATCTCTTGTGTACAATGACCCTAAGTCCATATAAGAGGCAAGGGTATTTTTATCAATCTCAATAGACTTATTGAAATTCTCCTCTGCCTTTGCCTTGTCCCCCTTTGCCATATAAACCTTTCCAATCAGGTTATATATAAGAGGATTTTTTGGAGATGCAACCAATTGTTTGTTTGCCCTTTCTATTGCCTTATCTGTATCCCCCTTTTCCATCATCATGCCCATTATCTGAGCGAGGATATACGCTGACTTAGGACTAAGAGATAAAGCCTTTTCAAATTCAGACATTGACTCAGCATTTTTTTTCTGTGCCCTGTATATGGCCCCGAGGTGGAAATGGCCCACCGGATCATCCGGTGATGAGCGGACGAACTCTTTATATTGAGTCAGTGCTCCGCCGACATCCCTTTTACCTATAAGAGCATCTCCAATTATTTGTCTTGCCTTTTGATTATTCGGCTGAAGAGCTAAGACCTTTTTGGCCTCTGAAATTGCCTCATCATTTGCGTGACTGCGTAGATGCACCTCTGCAAGGCTTATGATTGCATCCAGAGAATTTGGGGCAATCTTTAAAACTTCAGTAAGTTCATTCTTTGCCATCTGAAGATCTCCCGAAAGTATATATGCCTGAGAGAGGAAATACCTTGCCTCAGCCCACTGAGGTTCATCCTTTACCACACCCTGAAGTTCTGAAATGGCCTCACGGGGTTTTGATTTGGCAATCAGTATCTTTCCTTTGAATAAATGTCCTTCAGGGTCATTGGGATTTTTCTTTAGTATATTATCAATATAGGCGGATGCCTCATCAATTTTCCTGCTTGATAAGTAGTAAGAGGCAATCCTCTTTTTTGCTGTTAACTCCTCGGGCTTTATCTCATCAGCCTTTTGATAAGCCTTTATTGCGACATCTTCCTTTTTCTGCATTAAATAAAAATCTCCAAGTATAATCAGCGGCGCGGGATTTTTGGGTTCGAGCCTTTCTGCCTCCTGATATTTGGCCTCAGCCTCATTAAACCTGCTTTGAGACATGTAGAAGTTTCCAAGTGTTATATGGAGGTTTAAATTCTTCGGGTCAATCTTAATAGCTTCTTTAAATTCATCTTCAGAAGATTTCACATCTTTTTTCCGGAGGTATAAATTTGCGAGCGCAAGATGCGCAGGGATTGACTTGCTGTCAAGCGAAATGGCCTCTTTATACAACCTTTCTGCTGATGCAATGTCATTCTGATATAAGTAGAGTCCGGCCAGATTCAGGTGTGACTGCATACGTTTTGGGTCAAGTTCAATGGCCTTTTTAATTTCTGTTATTGCCTCGTTATTTTTTTTAAGCCCTGCAAGAGAATTTCCCAAAAGCAGATGTGCCTCTATATTATTGGGTTCCTTTTTTAATACCAGATTTGCATTTTCTTTTGCCTTCTCATATTCTTTTGACAGGAGTAAAAGATTGCCGAGTTGAAGATGTGCATCCATAATATTTGGATCAAGGTGAACCGCTTCACTGAGTTCTTTATATGCAGCCTGTAAATTCTGAATCCTGCCGAATTTCATTTGAGCAAGACCGAGACGATAATGTGCTTCTGCATACTTGGGAGCTATCTTGACTGCATTGCTAAACTCAATAACAGCCGCATTATATTTCCCGTTGTCGTAATATTGTTTTCCACGCTGCAAATATTTTTCCCTTTTTTGTTCCGTGCTGCTGCAGGCGGCCATAGTAATGAGTAGAATGAAAATAAAAATAATGCTCGTTTTCTTCATATCACCTCCATTGTTAGCTATTTCTTTGACTTGACTTAACATTCAATTCCTGTAAAATAAGGCATGTCTGAGAACATAAAGTTAATAAAATGTGTAGTCTGTTTCCCATATAGAAAGAAATTCCATCTTTTGCTGCGTATTTATCGAACTAATTATTATTTTATTGAGGTTTGCCATGGATAAATCACCTTCAATTTTCTTAATAGTTTCAGACCCTGTTCAAAACGATAACCTCAAGACATTTATTCAGGAATCCGGACTAAACGTAGAATCTGCAAATCAATATGACGAGGGACTTAAGATTATAACTGTAATTATGCCCACCCTTGTTATTCTCGATTCAGCCCCTCAGGGAATCCAGTTGCAAACCGCTGTTTCAAGGATTAAAGAGGTAAGCAGGGACATATCTGTACTCCTGCTTACTTCTTTGACAGAGACTGCGGATTTGGATACCAGCAACATTGATGGAGTCATAAAACTGCCATTAAACTATCCAGATTTGCAGCGAATAATAACACGATGCATTAAGAAAGGCAATGAGGGATTTAAACCAATAAGGCCAATAAATTTTTCTGAGGATGACCTGCATATAGATATTATAAATAACCTCATTTTAGGGGAGAGCAAGCGTATTGTAGAGGTAAAGAATATTATAAGAAGGGTTTCTGAGCCTGACATAACTGTCTTGGTACGGGGTGAGAGCGGTACAGGAAAGGAGCTTGCAGCCCAGGCAGTTTACAGGTGTTCAAAAAGAAAAAATAAACCCTTTGTTAAAGTTCTCTGTGCGGCTATTCCGGAAGGTCTTCTTGAAAGCGAACTATTCGGGCATGAAAAGGGTGCATTCACTGGCGCCTACAGAGGAAACCCGGGGAAATTCGAGTTTGCTAATGGAGGAACAATATTCTTAGATGAGATCGGAGATGTTCCGCACTCTTTGCAGGTTAAATTGCTTCAGGTACTTCAGGATGGTGAATTTTCTAAAATAGGTGGGAAAGAAGTAAGGGTAGATGTCCGTGTTATCGCTGCTTCAAATAAGAATCTTGAAAAGGGTGTTGTATCCGGTTCCTTCAGAGAAGATCTCTTTTACAGGCTTAATGTAGTAAGTATAACTATGCCGCCTCTAAGAGAGAGGAGAGAAGACATTCCTGTTTTAACAGAGTTTTTTTTACACAAGTACTGCACATTATATAATAAGATTTTTCGCCCGCTTTCAAAAGAGATTATGGATAAGTTTATGGTTTATAACTGGCTTGGAAATGTAAGGGAGCTTGAAAATGTAATTAAACGAATTATAGTCCTTGATAGTGAAAAGATTGAGCTTGTCAGCCATATAGAAGTAACAGAAAAGAAAGAGACCCTTCAGGATATTAATAAAGAAACTAAAGAAACGGAGAAGGCAGCCGCATCATCGGTAGATACTATTAGTAATAATGTGCGCAGTTTGAAAGAAATTTCTCAAGAGGCTGTACAAAAGGCAGAGGAAGTGGCCATAAAGAATGCCTTGCTGACATGTAAGTGGAATAAAAGAAAGGCCGCGGAGTTGCTTTGTATAAGCTATAAGACCCTTTTTCATAAGATGAGACAGTATAACCTGTTAGAATAAAAAGAGGAAAAGGGGTTCCATAATATAGTAAACAGTGAGCAGTAAACAGATAAAAGCAAACGACAACGGCGTGTTACCTGCTTACCTGCTTACCACCTTTTACTGGCATTCATATTGCATATACTTATTCAAGGAACATAAGGCACACAACTTTTGTATGACACCCGTGAATAGTTCGACACTTTTTAAATTTGAAGGGCAGTTAATGTTAGACAGGCTAACCCAAACTCTTAATAGAGAATTCTTCGGGTATTTACTCGATCTTGAGGTGAAAAAAGCGGCAAGGTATCTCTATTTTTTTTCTCTAATGGTGTTACAGCGGGATAAACTTCCACAGGAATTAACTCAGTTAGAGGAGGGCGAACTTCTAAGAAGATTGGCTGGGCTTGTAAGGGAAGAAATAAGGGGAACTGACACTATTGGAAGAATTGGGCATGATAAATTTTTTATTATTGTAGATCAAGCGGATAGTCAGGCCTGTTATAAAGTAGGAGACAGGATTAGGGACAGGATCGAGAATTATGCATTCAGGGTGGACGGGCATGAGGTAATGATGACTGCAAGTATAGGAACAGCCTGTTTCCCCACACACGCAAGTGATCTTGAGACCCTTTTACATAAAGCAGAGTATGCCCTGAGTCTTGCAAGAGGCGCAGGAGGAGGCAGGGTCTGCCTGCCGGAATAAAGTATCGTGAGAAGTAAGAAGTTAGCAGTAAGCAGAAAACAGACAAAACCAGGAAAGAACATCGGAGATGCTAACTTAAATTTATGGAACATCAGGAACATGGTCATAGCCAGCTACAGCTTGAAGATTATATAGAGATAATTATCCGCAGAAAGTGGTTTGTCATAATTCCATTCTCAATTTCTATTATTGGAGTCATTGTTGCCCTTCTCATTATGCACCCTATGTATAAGTCATCAACTTTAATCCTTGTTGAACCGCAAAAGGTTCCGGAGTCTTATGTTAAGGCTACTGTTACAGAAGAAGTCCAGGAACGTCTTAATACCATAAGTCAGCAGGTAATGAGCAGAACAAGGCTCGAATCTGTAATAAAAGAATTTGATCTATACCATGGCGAGAAGGATAAGATGGGTTCTGAAGAGATTGTGGAATTAATGAGGAAGAATATAGATGTGGATGTTAAGGGAGACCCAAAGAAAAAAGAGCTATCAGCCTTTACCATCTCTTTTAGTGATAATAATCCTGCGACTGCTATGAATGTTACAAACAGAATAGCATCTTTGTTTATAGAGGAAAATCTAAAGGCCCGCGAACAGCAGGCAGAAGGCACAACAGAGTTTTTAGGGAATCAACTTGAGGGCCTTAAGACTGTTTTGGAAACACATGAGAATGAAATAAAGACTTTTAAACAGAAATACATGGGTGAGCTCCCATCTCAGCTTGAGACGAATCTGAGGACACTTGACCGCTTTCAGCTCGATAATCAAACAACAAACGATTCACTCAGAGGGGCTGAGGAGAGAAAGATTATTCTTGAAAAACAGCTTGCTGATTTAAAATCCAGTATTTCAAACGGAACTATTATGGAAAATACTGCTGATCCGGTAAGGTCAAGGCTTAATGAGTTACAGAAAGAGTTATCTCAGCTTTCAGCGAGTTATACAGAAAGGCATCCTGACATAATAAGGCTTAGAAATGAAATAGCAGAGACTGAAAAAGTATTGAAAGAGAACAAACCATCTGAGAAAGGTTCAGAAGCCTCTGCCGGTACAGCGGTAAAAACGCGTACGACTAATGAAAATAGCCTGTATGTATCACTCGTTAATCAGCTTATGAATGTTAATGCCGACATTAAAGGGCTTAGAGATAAACAGAAGGCAATAACAAAGAATATTTCAATACTTCAAAATCGTGTTGAGCGCATGCCTACGACCGAGCAGAAGATGGCGGTACTGATGAGGGATTATGAAAACACAAGGACCAATTATCAGAGTCTCTTAAACAAAAAGCTCGATGCACAGCTTGCCGAGAGCCTTGAGAAGAGGCAAAAAGGGGAGCAATTCAGGATCTTAGACCCTGCTAATTTACCGGTTAAACCATTTACACCTAACCGTCCCAAAATAGCGCTTGTAGGTCTTGCCCTCGGACTAGGAGGGGGTTTAGGATTTGTTTTTCTATTAGAATCTATTGATGTTTCATTCAGGAAGCCTGAAGATGTTTATAATGCAGTAGGCCTGCCTGTACTTGCATCTGTGCCGAGGATAGGGATTAAATGAAAATATTGAACTTTATGCGAAACGGTTTGTTAAATCGGAAAAAGTCAGATGATAAAGTTATGCCGATTATTCCTGTTGAAGTAGAAAGTATTCCCTCTTCCCATGTGGGACATGAACTCACCGGAGGCAATGGCGGGAATGGCGGCCTTGTTGATGGCAGGCTTATAACTATCAGGGAACCTTATTCCATGATAGCAGAGCAATACAGGGTACTCAGCACGCGAATTTCAAAACTTGTCCAGAACAAATCCTCATATACACTCGCAATAACAAGTTCATTAAAATCTGAGGGTAAGTCATTTACGGCGCTAAATTTAGCGATTACACTGGCAAAAGACTTCGATGAAAATGTGCTTCTGATTGAGGGTGATTTAAAGAATCCCACACTTCATGAATACCTCAAGCGTTCTCCGGGATTTGGATTGTCAGATGTAATCGAAGGCAGAATAGATATGGATACTGCCGCAATAAAACTGTTTGAAGGAAATCTTACTGTATTGCTTGCAGGGAAGAAGATTGGCAATCCATCACGACTAATTTCGTCACCCAAAATGGAAGAGATTTTAAACAATGCTAAGAGCGTTTATAAATACATAATAATAGATGCCCCGCCTGTTCTCCCTCTTGTAGACATGAACATATATTCTAACCTTGTTGATGGGATACTGCTTATTATAAGAGCCGGTAAGACCCCTAAGAGTATGGTGAAAAGGGCGCTTTCTTCAATCAATTCTGAAAAGGTTATTGGTGCAGTCCTGAATGATGTGGAGATGAACTATTCAAAGTACTATTATGGTTCCAAGTATGCCTACTAAAGTAATCTAGGGGAGGGGCTTGTCCCCTCCTGTTTTTTCCATTACGGAACAATTACAGTATCACCGCTTTTAAGCAGTATATTTGACTTCATATCCTTACCAGAGGCAATATCAGAATATTTAACAGTGATTTTTTCTACTGCAGGGCTTGAGGGGCTTTTGCGAATTATTACAATCTTATCCCTTTTTGCCCACTGAGTAAATCCTCCTGCCAGGGTAATGGCCTGAATAATTGTGGTATCACTCCTTAAAGGATATTTTCCAG
>JAHFER010000086.1 GCA_023248365.1 Nitrospirota bacterium | reverse complement strand
ATGCCACTGAAGATCAACTTGATTTTCCGGTAGTCTATACAAATGCCAAAAAGGGTCTTGCAAAACTTGACCTGAATGATGAATCAAGCGATCTTAAACCCTTGTTTGATCTTATTCTGAGGGTTATTCCCCCTCCGGTTGGAGATAAGGACGGGCCTCTTCAGATTCTTGTGACAAATATTAACTATAGCGAATATGTAGGCCGGCTTGCCATAGGCAGGATATTTTCAGGCGGGGTTAAAATCGGTGATCAGGTTGCAATGATAAGCAGCAACGGAGCAAAGACTGTAACAAAAATTACTACCCTTTATACATTTAAAGGACTGGAACGAATAGAGACAAAAGAGGCATTTGTCGGAGATATTATAGCCCTTGCAGGGATTGAAGGGATAAATATAGGTGATACAATTACAGATGCAGAAAACCCAAAGCCTTTACCAAGAATCAAGGTGGATGAGCCGACTATCTCAATGGTCTTTTCAATAAACACCTCCCCCTTTGCAGGTAAAGAGGGGAAGTTTGTTACTTCAAGACACTTAAGAGAGAGACTTGAAAAAGAACTCCTGTATAATGTCTCGATAAAGGTGGATTTTGAGAATACTGATTCCTTCAAGGTAATGGGGCGCGGAGAATTGCAACTCGCAATCCTTATTGAGATGATGAGGCGTGAGGGATATGAACTCTCTGTTGCAATGCCGGAGACCATTACAAAGCAAATTAATGGAGTGTTACATGAACCTGTTGAGATGTTAGTCATAGATGTTCCTGAAGATTTTGTAGGGGTTGTTACACAGCAGATAGGTATAAGAAAAGGTAAGATGCAGAAGATGCAGAATAATGGACATGGCAGGGTACGGCTTGAGTTTCGCATTCCATCAAGGGGACTGATAGGCTTCAGATCAGAATTTCTAACTGACACAAGGGGAACAGGGCTTCTGAATCATCTGTTTGACGGCTACGAACCCTGGTGCGGACCAATATCAACACGGCAGGCAGGGGCGCTTGTTTCAGACAGGGCAGGGAAAACAACTACATATGCACTCTTTCATTTACAACCCAGAGGCACACTGATAATAGGTGAAAATACACAGGTCTATGAGGGGATGATAGTCGGGGAAAATGCGCGGGATAATGATTTAGATGTAAATGTTGTAAGGGAAAAGAAGCTGACAAACATGCGTGCATCCAGCGCTGATGATGCACTACAGTTAGTCCCCCCAAGGCTTTTAAACCTTGAGCAATCCATAGAATTCATAAAAGAGGATGAATTAGTTGAGGTAACCCCCAAGTCCATCAGAATAAGGAAAAGGGTACTCGAAGCAAACAAGAGGCCTAAGGCAAGAACTTAAAGGTATACTTCAAACTATGCCTTTGTTGCTTTGAAAAATAAAAAACCGCCTATACATAGAAAGAAAAGATTTGCCAGCCATGCTGAAAGTATAGGCGGTATATAACCTGCATAGCCCATATGAATGGATAAAGAATAGAAGACCCAGTAGAGGATACTCACTACTATACATATCCCTATCCCTGAAGCTATACCGCCTAATTTCTTTATATAAAAGGCAAGAGATATTCCAATTACCGTCAATATAAATCCTGCAAATGGGAAAGATGTCTTTTCATATAACTCTACCTTGAGTCTTTTCACATCATAACCATCTCGTTCTATCCTTTCGATATAGTTTTTTAGAGTTCCAAATCTTGTTTCCGAGGCCCTTACTACAGCATGTTTTACGTCTTTAAGTTCAAAAGGAATTGCAACAGGAAGCTTGTCAAAAGTATAGACAGTCACAGGTATATTGCTACTGTTAAATATTCTTCTTACACCTGACTGTAAGAACCACTGTCCGTTTTGAGAAATTGCCTTTTCTGCAGAGATGCTCCCATTTATCTGAAATCCCTGGTTCAGGTAATACACATTTATCCCCCATAGTATGTTTCTCTCAGAATCTACAAATCTGACATTATATAGAGTATATTTACCTGATTTAAACCACAGACTGTCTTCTTTAAAAAACATCTCTCTTGGCTTGTTCTCAACCTGTCTCTTTATCTCCTCTGATAACTTATTGCTGAATGGAACAACAGTTTCGTTTAAGAAAAATATACCCATAGAAAATAAAAATGTAATTATTAACATTGAAGAAGCAATATTAATAATATTTATCCCTCCTGACCGCATGGCTGTTAGCTCGTTATATTTAGTGAACAGGCCAAGGTTAAGGAATGCGGCAAACAAAAGGGTGATGGGGGCAATGTAATATATTGCCTGTGGGAACCTCAGCAAAAAAAATTCTGCTGTAGTAAGAAAATCTGTATGCGTTTTTGTAAAATCACCCAGATTTTCGAAAATATCAGCTACCATATAGAGCATTGTCAGCCCCACTGATATAAGAAGAAGCAATTTAATAAACTCTAATGTTATGTATCTGTTGACTATCTTCATTATTTATTTTGATATACGGAGGATGTTGCCTCTTGCCTCTCTGATGAGGATAAATAAGGTTAGGAGAATAAATATTAACACCGGCATCCATGCTGCCAGAACAGGGTTTAGAGCGCCGTCCACTGCAAGGATTTCACTTACGGTGTCAAGCACATAGTAGAAAAATACTACAACAAGGCTTAATATAAATCCCCCGAATCTACCAGAGAATCTGGATCTTATACCAATTGGGACTCCGAGAATTCCTAATACCAGAACCGCAGCCGGCAAGGAAAATTTCCTGTGAAATTCCAACAAAATTCCACGGTATTCACGAACCTTCCCTTCTTTTATTTTTTCATCCAGAGTCTTTTTTAATTCCTTAAGACTCATTCCCCATGAAGATTTAAAGAGGTTCAGTCTCCCGATAGATTTACTTGTTTCAATTTTAAGGTAATATGTTGAAAATGCAGCTAACTGGTAGGCAAGCCTGTCAGGATATTCATAATGAATTTGTCCGTCGTCTAATTTAAGAAAAAGGCTTTCTGTTGAAGGATCATTAAGAAATTTGCCATGATTTGCTGTTATAATCCGGGATCCTTTTTGGGTTCTGTCTGAGATAAGAACTCCTTCAAGATTGTATGGATCTTTTATGTCCTTTACATAAATCAAAAAGTTAAACAAGTTATTGAAGACACCTTTCTGAAGCCCAAGATTTTGTTGGTTTTTCATGGCCTTATAAGTTTCCTGTTTAATCTGGTTATTTGCTATAGGCTGAAGAACTGTTGAGGAAATAAGTGACATAAGGAATGCCGCAGTTGAAAATGCAATTACAGGGGGCAGCATGCGGTAGAAACTAATTCCGGCAGATTTAAATGCAGTTAACTCACGATCTGTAGAAAATCTGGCAAATGTGATTATTGTTGAAAGAAGCATGGCAAAAGGTATTGCAAGCACAAGAAAAATGGGTATAATTAGTGGTGCGATTTTTATGAGTAAAAGAAAGCTCACTCCTGAATCAGCGGATATTGCCGAAAGCTTCAGCATCTGCTGGGTAAGAAAGGCAGACATCAAAAGGGAAAGGCTAAGGGTAAAACTTATAAAAAGCTCCTGGATGATGTATCTGTCTAATATTTTTAATTTAAACATGACAGCTACTATAATTTTTTTATGGCCTAATGTAAAGTAGGAGTAATTTATGATGAATGCTAAGTTTGAAGGTTACAAAAAATACCTTGAGGATATGACAAAGTGCTATCCTGCTTCAGGAGAGCTTGCGCAGATGCAAAAATTATACGCTGGATTAATTGATATATGGTACAACAGCGAGCCGGATGATCTTTTGCCGTTATTCTCTTTTGATAGATCAGGAAAAGGCCTGCGTATGCTTGATGTGCAAAAAATAAAAGAAATGGACTTCAGTAATAGTGGAATTACAGCGATAAAGGTTTTTGCCCTTATGAAGGATCAGGGGCTAAAAGGTACTGAAGCACTAATTAGTTTATCATTGCAGGAGTCAATTGAAGTTATCAAAGAGAGCTTATCACGGGAAGACAGGTACTCTAATGTTTTAATGAAATGGATACTCAAGCCTTCGTTTATGAGATTAATTAAAGAAATAAATATTGATACTTCGTTATTGAAAATCAGGGAAGCCGGAAGATGTCCTGTATGTAACGCGCCTCCAGGAATGGCAATAATTGATAAAATAAATAATGTTGAACAACGGTATCTTGCCTGCTGCTTCTGCGGCTACAGATGGCCTTATGATCTTGTTGGATGTCCTAAGTGCGGCAATGCTAAACCAGAGAAACTTAGTGTCTTTGTAGGTAATGCAGGTTGCGAACAGGGTACAAGGGCCGCAAGCTGTGATGAATGCAAGGCATACGTAAAGACAGTCATTATAAACTGCAGGGAAGATAAAAGAGGATTTCATGATATTGATATGGATATTGAAGATGTTGCCAGCATACCCATTGATATAATAGCCAGCCAGCATGGTTATACAGCTATCTGCCAGCTTAGATAAAACCCTTGAAATAAAACAACAGGCTATGTTAATATTCCTTTAGCTTTTAGGAATTAGAGGAAGAGGAGGAATTTGTATGTCAGGTCTTGTAAAAGAAAAAAATCTATTAACCAGGTCCGCATATCATTACGATTTAATAGATGTAAAAGAGCCGAATCTCTTCAGGGAGTTTTTTCCTTATAACGAAGTTCCGAAGATCCCCTTCAATCACCGTGTAGTTCCAATGCATACTCCTGAAGAATTTTGGATTACTGATACTACATTCAGAGATGGCCAGCAGTCAAGACCTCCGTACAGTGTTGAACAGATAGTTGAAATATATGGAATGCTCCATAGGTTGGGGGGCCCCAATGGGGTAATAAGGCAATGTGAATTTTTTTTATATAACAAAAAAGACAGGGATGCAGTTGAAAAGTGCCTTGGGCTTGGATATAAATTTCCTGAAATTACGGGTTGGATAAGGGCGGTAAAAGAAGATTTTCAGATAGTAAAAGATATGGGGTTAAAAGAGACCGGAATCCTTACTTCATGTTCGGATTATCATATATTCCTGAAGCTCGGCATGAACCGCCGAGAAGCCGCCGCAAAATATCTTGATATAGTAAGTACAGCATTAGAGGCAGGGATTATCCCGCGCTGCCACCTTGAAGATATAACACGTGCAGACTATTACGGCTTTGTTATTCCTCTTGTTCAGAAGCTGATGGAGCTTTCTGAGGCCAGTGGAATACCGGTAAAGATAAGGGCTTGTGACACAATGGGGTATGGTGTTCCTTATGTTGGCGCCTCCACACCCCGGGGTATTCCGGAGCTTATATACGGCCTTGTACACTATGGAGGGGTTCCGCCTGAACAGCTTGAGTGGCATGGACATAATGATTTTCATAAGGCGCTTATAAATGCAACTACGGCATGGGTCTATGGATGCTGCGGTGCGAACGGCGTAATTCTTGGGTTTGGTGAACGAACAGGAAATACCCCTGTTGAGGCGCTGATCATGGAATATATTTCATTGAGAGGTGAGACAAACGGGGTAGATACAACCGCTATTACTGATCTTGCTGAATATTTCAAAAGGGAGATAGGTGTGCAGATTCCGGCCAATTACCCATTCGTAGGAATTGATTTTAATAATACCAGCGCCGGCATCCATGCAGACGGAGCGCTAAAGAATGAAGAGATATATAACATCTTTGATACTGTCAAACTCCTAAAAAAACCTATGGGTGTTACGATTACTGATAAATCAGGTATTGCAGGGATTTCATACTGGATTAACAGCCATCTCGGTTTAACGGGTGACAGTATTATAGATAAAAAGCATCCTGGAATTTCAAAGATTTTCAAGTGGGTAACAGGACAATATGAGGCTGGAAGGCTTACTGCAATATCCTCGGACGAGATGTATGCTCAGGCCAGGAAGTATCTGCCGGAGTATTTCGGTTCAGATCTTAAAAGGATGAAGAAACATGCAGAAGAGGTAGTTTCACCTATTGTTGAAGATATGGTTGAAGCTGAGGCTTTCAGGGCTATGGATTTAGAAACAATGGAAATTCAACTGCAGAAGATGGTGGATGATAATCCATTTATTCAATTTGCTTATGTTGTCAATCTTGAAGGTAAACAACTAACAAAAAATATAATTCAGATTGTTGACAGGGCACGGTATGAAAAGTTTGGGACAGGACAAAACTTTTCCAACAGGTCATGGTTTATAGAACCAATGAAGAGCGGCAAAACATCTGTAACTGATTTCTATAAATCCATTATGACTGATGCATTGTGTATAACAATTTCAACACCGGTCAGAAAAATTAATGGAGAGATTACAGGCATATTCGGGGTTGATTTAAAGTTTGAAGATGTAATTAAGATTGACATAAAGCTTGAATCCGGTAAGGATGTGCAGGAAAAAGTAAAAGGCGGGGTTGAGGGGGAGATAATTTAAAGAAAATGAATCGTGTCTATGATATATGATAGTTTATGACAGTTAGAGGAGGAGGTAAATTTGGGAGGTCGAAATAAGGTTTCCATCATTGGTTCAGGTAATGTCGGCGCTACTGCTGCGCAGAGGATTATGGAAAAATCCCTTGCAGATGTAGTATTGTTTGATATTGTTGAAGGCGTTCCACAGGGCAAGGCACTTGATATTTCCGAGGCAGCGCCTTTATCCGGTTCTGACGTAAGTGTAAAAGGATCTAATAATTTCGATGATACCTCAGCCTCAGATATAGTAGTAATAACAGCAGGACTTGCAAGAAAACCAGGCATGAGCCGCAGTGACCTGCTTGAAAAGAATGTAGCAATTGTTAAAGAGGTAACGGAAGAGGTAGTAAAGAGGTCTCCTGACTCAATATTAATCA
>JAHFER010000085.1 GCA_023248365.1 Nitrospirota bacterium | reverse complement strand
ACAGACACTACTAACTGACCATCCTTAAGGAACTGCTCAGAAACCTGTACTGCTGACTTCAATAAGCCACCGGGGTTATTTCGCAAATCAAGTACAAGCGACTTCATATTATCTTTTTCCAGTTTTTCTAATGCGTCCTTCAAATCCTCTGCTGTCCTCTCCTGGAATTGAGTAATGCGTACATATCCTACGCTCCCGTCCATCATTTTGGACTTTATACTTTTCATCTTTATGATATCTCTGATGATAGTAAATTCCAGCGGCTCCTTTTCCCCTTCCCTGATAACCGTAAGAGTTAGCTTGGTACCCTTAGGTCCGCGCATCTTTTCAACAGCATCATTCAGTGAAAGGTCTTTTGTCGCCTCGTTGTTTATCTTAAATATCTGGTCCCCGGCCTTAATCCCTGCACGCCATGCAGGTGTATCCTCGATAGGGGCAATAACAACAAGTTTCTTGTCTTTTGTGCCTATCTGTATCCCCAGCCCGCCAAACTCCCCTTTTGTTTCAACCTGCATATCTTTATATACATTAGGAGGCATAAAACTCGTATGCGGATCAAGCTCCGAAAGCATACCCTTTATAGCTCCATATACAAGATCTTTCGTCTTCGTTTCCTCTACATAATTCTTCTGAACCAGAGAAAGAGCCTCAGCAAAGACTTTGAGGTCTTCGTAGCTCTCGCCTCCAAGCACCGGTGTTCCCATGCCTTTACCAAATATCAGCCATGCCCCGGCAAAAATAAAAATAGTTAATACTACAAATCCTCTTCTCCAGAGTCTCTTTTTGTCGTACATTCTACCCTTCCTCCAGTTATTTTCTGATTTCTAACTTCTTGCTTCTGATTTCGGGAGGGGGCAAGCCCCTCCCCTACATGCTAACTATTCAATATTCACTGCCTTACTTTATACTTAGCCAGGGAAATGGATCCACGGGTTGACCATTTTGCCGGATCTCAAAATATATCCCTTCCTGCTCTGAGGCATTACCGCTCCCTGCCACAGCAATCACTTGCCCCTCTTTAACCTTACTGCCTTTTGAAACCAAAATCTTTGATGCATGTCCATATATTGAATAATAACTATTGCCATGATCTATTATCGTCAGAAGCCCATAACCCTTCAACCAATCAGCATACGCTACAACACCATCATACACGGCCTTAACATTTTTTTCATTCTTTGCAATTATCTCTATCCCCTTTTTAAAAATATATGCATCAAATTCAGGGTGTTTCTGTCTGCCAAATCTGGATACAACTTCACCAGTAACAGGCCATTTAAGTTTTCCTCTTTCTTTTCCAAAGCCGGTACCTGTAGAAACAATCCTGTCACTACTGCGCCTTTTCTCATAAGATTCGATCAGGTTCATTAAAGCAAACGAGGCATTTTCAAGCCTCTTTAGTTCCTTCTCATACTCAGCCTTTTTGTCCTGTATACTGACAAGTTTAACACGGCTGTCCTTAACCTCATTTTCAACATCTGCCTTATCTTTTAATAAGTTCCCTTTTTCAGACAGAAGATTATTATGCCGCTTATTCAGCAATGAAAGTTGCCCGTGTAATTTATCAACATCATGTCCGAGGTCTTGCATTATCCTGTTTGTCTCGCCGAGCAGGATATCTTCATATTTAGACCGTTGCATAAAGTCATGGTAATCATTAGATGCAAGAACATTCGCCACAAGACCGGAATTTCTGCCTGAATGACTTTTATAAACATAAACAAGAAAGTCAGACATCTCTCTCTTTTTATTTACGAGGTCAGACGTTAATGAGTTCATTTCACCCTGTGTATTTACTATTGCCTTCTCCTTTTCAGCTATATTTGCATGGATCTTTTTAAGTTCTTTTTTTTTACTGTCCAGATCCTTTTCTTTTACCTCAATAACCTGTTTTACCTTTTTCTCCTCAACAGCGGCCTGTTTGGAGGCCTTTTTCTTTTCTTTAATCTGGTTATTTAAATCCTCTAACTTTTTCTGATTCTGCTCGATCTCCTTTTCTATATTCTGACCTTCTGCAGCATGAACACCTTTACTTTTTGCTTTAGTTTTGGCAAAAGAAACATCAGTAACATTTAAGCACAAAAATAAAAATATAGCTACCCCCATATATCTGCCACCAACATATCTCCCAATCGAAATCCAACTCCCGAAACAACCGAGGATAAACCCTGATCCTATAATTAAAGCTATCGCCTCAAACGGAATAAAGATAAACTTCAGACCGCCGAGCCAAACATACGTGGCAGGGGGAATTTTATATAATATAAGTTTATATACCACAAACAACATCACAAGAGAGCTGATACCGCCGATTAATCCCAGTATCCCTCCTTCAATAATATAGGGCATCCTTTTTAAGGAGTTTGACGTACCTGCATACTTCCCTGCATTCTTCAATGTCTCAAAATGCTGCTGCCGTGCTAAAAGGGTGAATTTAACTGTATTAGAAATTGTGAACAACACAATTAAAATCATTAATCCACCTACAACAACCCCTATAACCCTTGCAGCAGAAATAAAGACATTAAGCCTCTCAACCCACTCTTCTCCGTATTCAACATCATCTATGGTACTAATATCTTTTAACTTTGCGACAAGTTTCTTTATCTCTTCAGGATTCCGCGCATCTGATTTCAGGGTAATCCTGAAAGAATCAGGGAGCGGATTTCCCTTAAGCTCTTTGACAATACCCCTGACATTTTCTATATCCCGTGCAAGCAGTTCCAATGCACGGTCTTTTGGGATATAAATAATATTCTCAACTTCCTGAAACACTGCTATTTCACTTTTTAAACTATCTATCTTCTCAGACGAAGTATCCTTATTGAAATACGCTATAACCTGCATATCCCGCTTTAAGTTTTCAACCAGCATATTTATATTATAGATTGCAAGGAGATACATCCCGAAAACAAGTAAAATAATTGATATGGTACCGATAGCAGTAATAACAGAATATCTGTTAGACCTTATCTGCGAGAATGCTTCTTTTATGCTTTCTATTAATATCATTTTATTAAATGTTAACTGTTACCATGAAAGACCTTCAGGCATTTCGAAGGCATCCTTAATCAACTCAATATTCCCCTTATAAATAGACACAACATCAAAACGGCACGGCCTTTCAGTAAGCCTCTTCTCAGTGATATATCCTGCCGCAATCCTGCTTAAACGCATCTGCTTCCATTTATCTACTGCTGTCACAGGATGACCATAGGAGATTAGATTTCGAAGCTTAACCTCAATAAATACGACCGTTCCAGCCTCCTCAGCAATAATATCTATCTCTCCAAAATGGTTTCTATAGTTCTTCTCAATAATCCTGAATCCATGCTTTATCAAATATGCCGCTGCTAATTCTTCACCATGTCGGCCTTTTGCCCTTGTATCACCCATATCCCATCACCTGTTATCTATGTCTCAAATCCCCCTTTTTCACCCTTTTTTAAAGGGGAATGGTGTAGATATTTTTTAAAAAGCTCTTCCTGTGTATTACAGAGGGACCATACATCCGTAAACGTTTGAAATGTTCCTTAGTACCATAGCCCTTGTGAGCAAGGAAATTATATTGAGGAAACAAAGAGTGCTGCTCTGACATCAGGCGATCTCTTGTTACTTTTGCAATAATAGATGCGGATGCTATTGATGCGCTTAGTGTATCTCCTTTAATTATAGGAAGTTGAGGTATATTAATGGAAGATAATGATACTGCATCAATGAGTAAATAATCAGGGGAAATTTTCAAATCTTTAACGGCCGCTTGCATGGCCTGAATTGTTGCATTAAGGATATTAATCCGGTCAATATCCTCATTCCAGATTATTCCTATCCCTATACTTACTGAATATTGTTTAATAAGCTCAAATAGAAATTCCCTCTTTGCAGGAGATAACTTCTTTGAATCATTCACTCCGTCAATCGAAATATTATTCGGAAGGATTACAGATGCTGCAACTACAGGGCCGGCAAGACACCCCCGGCCAGCCTCATCTATTCCTGCAATATACTTATACCCCTGCCTGTATAAATCATTCTCATAGGAAAGGTCAGGGAGAGGATGCACTCTATTCCTCTTCTGAGGTTTTTACTTTTTTTGGCGCCCCTTTTTCCCTTCCAAAGGTCACTTTCTCTTCTATACGTGTTGCACGACCCTTTTTTAATCTCAGATAGTACAGTTTTGACCGCCTTACCTTTCCTTGTCTTATCACCTTGATATCCTGAACAATGGGTGAATAAACAGGGAATATACGCTCAACCCCGACCCCATAAGAAAGCTTCCTTACAGTAACTGTCTCTCTTGTACTACGCCCTCTTCTCGCAATAACATTCCCTTCAAAAACCTGTGTTCGTTCCCTGTCCCCTTCAATAACCTTTACATATACCTGTACAGTATCTCCAATACAAAAAGAAGGTATGGTCTTTTGTATCTGTTGTTTTTCAATGCGATCTAAAGTACTATTCATCTTTCAATCTCCCCCTTAGAAATTATTACACAAGTTATTACATTCACACATTTCAAATTGTTAAATCATCTTTAATCTCTTCTAAAATCTCTCTGTCTTCCGTTGAAAGATTATCTTCGGATAAAAGATCAGGCCTTTTTTTAAGAGTACTAAGCAGCGCCTGCCTCCTCCTCCAAATCTTTATCTTCCCATGATCTCCTGATAGCAATACAGGAGGTACCTGCATATCTCTGATTTCTGAAGGCCTTGTATAGTGTGGATAATCAAGTATATCGTTAAAAGACTCTTCGTTAACTGAGGCGCTGTCACCAAGGACACCCGGGATTAGTCTCACAACAGAATCTATTACAACCAAAGCCGCCAGCTCACCTCCGGTTAACACATAATCTCCTATTGATATCTCTTCAGGAGAAAGATACATTTTTACGCGTTCATCTATGCCCTCATAGTGCCCGCACAAAAACACAATCCTTCTCTTTTCAGTGCTTAACTCCTGCGCTATGCTCTGCTCATAACGCCTGCCCTGAGGGGATAAAAGTACAATCCTGAGATCGTTCTCTTTTTCCCTTATAAAGTCAACAGCCCTTAATATTGGTTCTACTTTTAAGACCATACCAGCACCGCCGCCGTAAGGATAATCATCAGCAGTATGGTGTTTGTCCTGAGTAAAATCACGAATATTAATGATTCTAACATCTAAAAAACCCTTTTCCCTTGCTCTCTTGATAATGCTCTCGTCAAGAACCGACGAAATCATATCAGGGAAGAGGGTAAGAACATCACAGCGCATATCAATTTAAATTCTAAACTCTAATATCTAAATACTAAACAAATTCAAAGTGATATTTCTTAGAGGCTCTTGCAAAATCCTTAATAAATCCGATCTTGTCATTCCCACGAAAGTGGGAATCCAGAACAATGGCTTAGTTCTGGATTCCCGTTTTCACGGGAATGACGACTTTTGGAAGAGCCTCATTTGTTTAGTATTTAGTATTTCTAATTTAGTATTTTATAATAGCCCTTCAATTAATGAAATAGTCATCCGTTTACCTGCAACATCTACAGACTTCACTACATGATTAACAGCAGGAATCATATATTCCTTGTCCCCGTCTTTCACAACATATACATCATTACTTCCTGTAGAGAATATCTCCTCTATTCTGCCGATGTATTTTCCGTCTTCTAAGAAAACTTCCATCCCAACTATTTCAAACTCATAATAGCTGTTTTCCCCTAGCACAGGTGATTCAACCGCAGGAACCTTTATGTATCCTCCTACAAGCTCTTCGCCTTCTGACATAGTTACAGAGGGGGTGAACGATAGAACTATTCCACCTTTAACATTCATCACCTTGTTAATATAAAATGTCCGTTTCTCTCCCTTTTTGGGAAATACGAATACCCGTTCAAGGTTATTATAACGCCCTGGTATATCTGTAAGGGGGATAACCTTTATATCCCCCCTGATACCATGGGTCTTTGTTATATAACCTATAGAAACAAGGTCTTCATCCTCCTGGTGATTTATTCCAGAATTTCCAGTACGCACCGTTTCCCAAGCTTCGTTCCTGCAGCGCCGAGTATGGTTCTCATAGCCCGTGCTGTCTTTCCCTGTTTACCTATTACCTTGCCCAGGTCCGCCTTGGCTACCCTAAGCTCAAGGACAGTGGTTTTCTCTCCTACTACTTCTGCTACACTCACCTCAGATGGACTGTCAACAAGTGACCTGGCAATATGCTCAATTAGTTCTTTCATAAAACCCACCTCCATATTTGGTTAATTGACAATAGAGCCTTTCTATCCCTGGGAAAGACCAAAATAATCCGGCAGTAGGGAATACCGCTCACTCAGGCCATCTTCTTTAACTCAGTGAATTTTTTTATAACTCCGGTTTTTTTGAGGATATCCCTTGCTGTATCAGACATCTGAACACCTTTTGTAAGCCAGTATATTGCCCTGCCTTCATCTACCTTCATCAAAGGAACAGCCTGAAGAGGGTCATAAGTCCCCAGTATTTCCAGGAATCTTCCATCTCTCGGCATCCGGGAATCGGCAACTACTAACCTGTAAAAAGGTCTTTTACTTCTCCCCATCCTTGTAAGTCGAATTGTTGCAGCCACTACATCACCTCCTTTAATTAAAATTAAATGTCTTTTCTGTCATTCCCACGAAAGTGGGAATCCAGTTTTTTTAATACGTTAATCGTCTTCTGGATTCCCGTTTTCACGGGAATGACTACTTGTTACTAATTTTTACAATGGTACTCCATTGTGTTCATCTATACTATACTTCATCTTCTCAAGCAAGCCGTCAAAGTCCCTTTCTAAAACCTTCAGGCACATATTGATACTAACTTCTGTTGGGTTTTCC
>JAHFER010000084.1 GCA_023248365.1 Nitrospirota bacterium | reverse complement strand
CAGTGGTTCTTCCACCGCAAATCCTTATTTCAATATTAGGCATTGAAAGTCTGAACAAGGCAATTATCTTGAGCGCCTCAAACGGACTTATAGGGGTAGCATTGGACAGAGGACTTCCCTGAAAGGGCATGAGAAAATTTATAGGAACTGAGTCTACATCCAGCGCCTTTATTGCAAAGGCAAGGTCAATCCTCTGTTCTATTGTCTCTCCGATACCAAATAACCCGCCGCTGCAGATTGAAAACCCGACATCCTTTGCAAGCCTGACCTGTTCTATTCTATCCTGATAAGTATGGGTTGTGCATACCTCAGGGAAGTATGACTCTGCTGTTTCAAGGTTGTGATGAAACCTTGTTAATCCGGCTGATTTAAGTGCAATCATCTCATCTTTAGACATACTGCCGAGCGTGGCGCATACATTTATTCCAACTTCTTTGTTTATCTTTTCTATGACCTCGCAAATCTTGTTTAGCTCTTTTTCGCTGCCAATACCATTTCCGCTTGTTGCAAGGCAAAAGTTTGTGGCTCCACTTGATTTTGCTGCTGTTGCCCCTTCTATTATCTTGTCAACCGGCATAAGTGGATAAGTAGTTATATCCGTTGATGAGTTTACAGACTGGGAACAAAAGGAGCAATCTTCCGGACACCCCCCTGAACGTGCATTAATTACAGAACATATATCTACCGTATTTCCGTTAAAAGTTTGACGTACCCTGTCAGTCCAGGTTAAGAGGGGAGCGAGGAACTTGTGGTCAAGATTAAGGATCAACAATGCCTCATCTCGTGTGGTTCCCTTGTTTAATAAGGCTTTTTCCCCAATATAGTCTATAAGGTTCAGCATGTTTCCCGGGTCAAATATTTTAAAAAAGGTTGGGCATTAAACTTGCATTTTTTATCTGAGACAGATGTTATTACAATTGACACTCATTGTCAACATGGTTATATATGTATTGGTTGACAATGAGTCCCAAAATTTAGAAAAAGCTTAGCTTGACATAGAGATTTAAACTACGATAATATTAAAATAAATCCAGCAGTTATAATTACCTGGGGGGTTCAAATGTTTGAACGGTTTACTGATAGGGGAAGAAAAATAATTATCCTGGCGAGGGAAGAGGCTGAAAGGCATCAGAATGACTATCTTGGCACTGAACATCTACTCCTTGCAATTTTAAGAGATGGAGAAGGGGCTCCTCTTATAGTACTGAAAAAGATGGGGCTTTCCCCTGAGCAGATTAGAATGGAGGTAGAAAGGAATCTTCCCTCCGGGGGAATTACTATGACTTATGGTGAGATTCCCTTTACCCCCAGAGTAAAAAAGGTTATTGAGTACTCAATAGAAGAGGCAAAACTATTGGGGCATAACTTTGTAAGCAGTGAGCACCTTCTCCTCGGACTTGTTAGAGAAGAAGATGGTATTGGCGGAAAGATCCTCAGAAGTCTTGGGGCTAATTTACTTACTGCAAGGCAGCTTACGCTGAGTTTCCTCAAGAGGGTTCAGACGAGGGACCGTGAGAAAAAGAGCAACACACCTGCGATTGATGAATTCGGCAGAGACCTTAGTGCACTGGCTGTTGAAGGTCAACTCGACCCAGTTATTGGGCGTGATAATGAGGTTGAGCGTCTCTTGCAGATATTGAGCAGGCGTACAAAGAATAATCCTGTTCTCATAGGAGAGGCAGGGGTTGGTAAGACCGCTATAGTAGAGGGACTGGCACAGAAAATTGTAAATCTTGAGGTTCCGGATAATCTCCTGAATAAAAGGGTCATAGCCCTTGACCTTGGTGCACTGGTTGCAGGAACTAAGTACAGAGGGCAGTTTGAAGAACGATTAAAAGTTATAATGAAAGAGATTACTACCTCCGGAAACATTATTATCTTCATAGATGAGTTGCACACGCTTGTAGGAGCCGGCGCTGCCGAGGGTTCAATTGATGCATCTAATATGCTGAAACCTGCATTTGCAAGGGGTGAGATACAGTGCATCGGCGCAACAACCCTCGATGAATATAGAAAATACATTGAAAAAGACGGGGCATTAAAAAGGAGGTTCCAGCCGATTTATGTGAATCCTACAAGTGCTGATGAAACAGTAGAGATTCTAAAAGGCCTTCGTAAGAAATATGAAGAGCATCACAATATCTATATTGTAGATGAGGCCATTGAAGAGGCTGTTCGGCTTTCTGACAGATACATAACTGACAGGTTTCTTCCTGATAAGGCGATAGATGTGATTGATGAGGCAGGGTCAAGGGCCAAATTAGTTTCACATTTTGTTCCTGAAAAAATCCGCGCAGTTGAACAGGAATTAAAAAATGTTTTACGGGAAAAAGAGACTGTAAGCAGGCTTCAGAGATATGAAGCTGTTGCGAAGTACAGAGAGGAAGAGGAAAAACTCCGGGACATGATTGATGATGCAAAGCGTGACTGGCGCAATCAGCTTGATAAAACAAAGCCTGTAGTTGGAAAAGAAGATATTGCTTATATTGTATCAAAAATGACAGGTATCCCTCTTGTAAAACTTGAAGAAGGAGAGTCAGAGAGGCTGATGGTTATAGAACAGGAGCTTCATAAGAGGGTAGTGGGGCAGGATGAAGCAATATCTGTTATTGCAAAGGCAATCAGGCGTTCACGTGCCGGGTTAAAAGGTGTAAAGAGACCTATAGGTTCTTTTATCTTCCTTGGACCAACGGGTGTGGGAAAGACAGAGCTTGCCAAGGCGCTTGCAGAATATCTTTTTGATAATGAGGATGCGCTTATAAAGATAGATATGTCAGAGTACATGGAGAAGTTCAGTTCATCCAGATTAATGGGAGCGCCTCCGGGATATGTGGGTTATGAAGAAGGCGGTCAGTTGACTGAAAAAGTAAGGAGAAGACCATACTCTGTAATACTCTTTGATGAGATAGAAAAGGCGCATCCTGATATGTTTAATATGCTGCTTCAGGTCTTTGAAGACGGCTGTCTTACCGATAGTCTGGGCCGCAAAGTGGATTTCAGAAACACCATAATTATAATGACCTCCAACATTGGGGCTAGAGTAATTGAAAAAGGTGCGGCATTAGGTTTCCAGACCCCATCTGAAGAGACTCAATATAAAAAGATGAAAGGGGCAATAACCACCGAGCTGAAGAATGTGTTCAACCCGGAGTTTTTGAACCGCATTGATGAGATCGTCATTTTCCATCCGCTTAACAAGGAACATCTCATAAAGATTGTTGATATGCTGTTAGATGAGGTAAATGAGCGCCTTGAGATTAGTAACATGCACCTTGAGGTTGCCTCTGATGTAAAAGAGTGGATAATTAATGAGGGTTATCAGCATATGTATGGAGCGCGTCCTTTGAGGCGGGCGATACAGAGAAATATTGAAGACCCGCTTTCAGAAGAGATTATAAAGGGACGGTTTAAGGATTCAAAGAAGATAAAGACTGTACTTCGTGATGGCAGACCGGAGTTTATTGAAGAAGAGGTGCTGTTGGAGGTTTAAGAAATAGGTAACGGTAAACAGTAAAAAGTAAGCAGAAAAAACATAAGGCTATCAAGGCTTGTTACAGGATTTGAAATCTGTTAAGCTTTGATAGCCTTTTTTTTGGTAGTAAATAGAATAAAACAATGTCATTCCCACGAAGTTTACACGGGAATGACGGTTTAGGGATAACGGTCAAGGATCACGGGATTTTAGAATGAAAAAGCTCTTTTGGATAACAGCGCTGATTTTTATAGCGATTGTAATTGCTTTTATTGTTATTAATAATTACACTCCGGTACGTAAGACAATCCATGTGCAGAAACCGGCAACAGTTAAGCAGGATGCATTGAAGCAGGAACCAGAAAGTGTTCCAGAGCAGCCACATCCGGTATATAAGGCAAGGATTGCAATAGTTATTGATGATCTTGGATATGACAACAAGGTGTACAGGAAATTTGTAGCCCTTGGTATACCACTTACTTTTTCTATACTTCCAGGTGAAAGATACTCTGTAAGTATTGCTAAAAATGCCAGGTTGCTGAATTATGAGGTTATGCTTCATCTTCCTATGGAACCTCGTGGTGAAATGCATAATCCTGGAAACGGCGTTATTTTACACGATATGTCCAGGGATGAAATGCTCAGGCAGCTTGCAAAAGATATTAAAGCAGTACCCAACATTGCCGGTGTAAATAACCATATGGGTTCACTCCTTACTGAAGACAGTCATGCAATGAATATTGTGCTTGGAGGAATACTGAATAAGGGGTTGTATTTTATTGACAGCAAAACAACTTTAAACTCTAAGGCATATGAAATAGCAAAGAGCATGGGGATTAAAAGCGGGAAGCGTGATGTATTTCTTGATAACAATGCTGATGTTGAATACATTAAGGGACAGATAGACATTGCAATCAGGGTCGCAAAACATAATGGTGAGGCTACTGCTATAGGTCATCCCAGGGCAGAGACAGTTACTGCACTAAAGGCAAAGCTCTCTGATTTTAAAAGAGAGGGAATAGAATTGGTCCCTGTCTCAAAAGTGTTGAATTAATATGGGTTACATATTAGGCATAGAATCATCGTGTGACGAAACAGCGGCAGCAGTTTTAAAAGACGGCCGTTATATATTATCAAGTATTATTGGTTTTCAGTGGGACATACACAGTAAATATGGCGGGATAGTGCCTGAACTTGCCTGCCGGCGGCACATAGAAGTAATATATCCTATTGTAAATGAGGCTGTAGAGAAGGCAGGGATTAAATTAAGTGAACTGAGCGCTGTGGCAGTAACATCCGGGCCAGGTTTGATAGGCGCACTTCTCGTTGGAGTTTCTTTTGCAAAGGCACTTTCTTATTCATTAAACATTCCTCTGATAAGTGTAAATCATTTAGAAGGGCATCTCTGGGCAGTAAACCTTACCCACAGGGTTCAGAAACCCTTTATAGCCCTTGTTGTTTCAGGCGGGCATACTAATCTTTATATGGTTAAGGATGTTGGAGATTATAAGTTATTAGGAAATACACTTGATGATGCTGCAGGAGAGGCGTTTGACAAGGTTTCGAAGATATTAGGACTTGGGTATCCCGGAGGGCCGGCAATTGAGAAATGTGCTGAATCAGGTGATGCAGATGCAATTGCTTTACCACGCGGGCTTTTGAAAAAAGGTGGTTTTGATTTTAGTTTCAGTGGCATGAAAACTGCAGTCTTAAGCGTTATAAAAAGCAGGTATTCTTATGCCCATGTTGATGATATATCTGAAATCTTATGTGGAGAGGATCAATTAAGATCTGATATCGCTGCAAGTTTCCAGAAGGCCGTAATTGATATTCTGGTACTCAAGAGCCTCAGTGCGGTACAGAAAACAGGAATTAACAGAATTGTATTGTCCGGAGGGGTGGCCTGCAATAAACTTTTGAGAGAGAAGATGAAAGAGCTGGAAGTCAAAGAGGGGATAACTGTTTATATACCTGAACCAAAGTTTTGCACAGATAATGCTGCAATGATTGCATGGGTTGGGTATCAGTATTATAAAAAAGGGATATTCTCAGATCTAAAGCTTAATCCTGATGCGCAGAGCAGTATAGGGTAATAAATGTTATGGGTAATGAGTGATGGGTGATGGGCAAGATGTCATTAGAGAAATGAACATTAGACTATTTAAACATTGCGAATATTACATTTTCTTGATACTCCTGGTACTTTCCGGATGCAGTAGTAGTACTGGTGGGGGTGATTTTTATTCAGACTATGGGATTTCACCTAACGATATAGTCATGATTGAAATCTCATCTCCGAAGATTAGCAGCGGGTATATAGGAACTGCATCAGGTATAGGAGCTTCCTGGGCAAAAAGACTTGCCCTTGATGTTGGGACAACCATACAATTTTCAGTGCTTGCCCATGATGCAGCAGGTAATAGTTATTCCAATCCACCAGTAAGCTGGACATCTGACAACACAAATATTGCTGCAGTGGACAAAAGAGGAAAGATTACAAGTTTATCGCCTGGAAGGGCAACAATTACAGCCAACTTAACTATGCCGGATGGAACGATAATTACTGATACTGTACTAATCACGGTTTTCCTATCTCCACTTAAGGATAAGAAGTGGGTGAAGAATGGTATAGCCATGCCGAGGGCTATGTGGGACCATGCCTCTGCGATATGGAATGGTTTTTTGTATGTATCTGGCGGTAATTCAGATTGCAGTGGTAATTTAGATTACAAAGACTGTGGATTTTCAAATGCTATTTACTATGCGCCGATACATCAGGACGGTTCTATTGGCGGGTTTGCCAAGGGCGCCAAAATGCCTCTTTATCTAAGGGGGCACTCGCTGCTTATGTATAATGATTTTATGTATCTTATTGGCGGAATGGTCCAATTCCCGCCGCCTTGCAATCCAACAGATAGCACTTGCATTACTCCTGACCCAAATTGTGATACTTCAAAAGACCCTGCCTGCGTAAAACCTGATCCAAACACATACTCTCACGGTCCTAATGAAACTGTGTTAAATGAAAAGGTATACTATGCAAAAATAAATTCTGTTGATGGGACTGTAGGACCCTGGCAGCAGACAAACCCTCTGCAACTTCCTGAACTTTCATTAGACAAACAGGATAAGGCTGGGCTCTTTGCCCACGCTGCAACTCTTGTTAATGGTTATATATATGTAACAGGCGGATGGAATGTGGAGCTAAAAAAGAATCTGAGCACCGTGTTAATCGGGGCTATAGATACCGATGGAAGTATCAAGGGTTGGGTGAACACGCCTGGGTTTGATCTTCCCTATAATTTAAGTAAGCATGCATCAGTAGCAGTGAATGTAAATGGTGACAACTATCTTTATGTAATAGGAGGCAACAGCGGTGATATCGGTAAACAGGAATTTCATAACGAGATCATATATTCAAAGATAGCAAGAGACGGGATTCCGGGACC
>JAHFER010000083.1:2410-6972 GCA_023248365.1 Nitrospirota bacterium | reverse complement strand
CCATGTGAAATATTTGTTTTGTTGATACACAGGCACTTAAGGTTATTGATAAAAAAACTAAAAAAGTTATAATAGCATTCATTTTTATGCATTTCCTTTTTTTATTAATCATCTTTGTTTTCTGTGCGAACAGCCTATGATGAACATTAATTTCCAGTTTAGTAAGGCTCTTCATGTACCTTTTCCAGACTTTCAAATTTAGTGTATTTGTCTATAAAGGCCAATTTTACAGTTCCCACAGGACCATTTCTCTGTTTTCCAATTATAATTTCTGCTATTCCTTTATTTTCCTCTGTTTGTTTATAGACCTCATCCCTGTATATAAAAATAATAATGTCTGCATCCTGTTCAATGGCGCCGGATTCACGTAAATCTGCGAGCATTGGCCGTTTATCCTGCCTTGATTCCACTCCGCGGTTCAACTGAGATAGAGCTATAACCGGAACTGATAATTCTTTTGCAAGGGCCTTTAGGGACCTTGATATTTCTGATATCTCCTGTTCCCGGGTATCTGCGCCTCTTCGTCTGTCCATACGTCCGCTCATCAATTGCAGATAGTCCACAATAATCAGGCTCAGGCCATGTTCTGCCTTAAGTCTCCTTGACTTGGCCTTCATCTCAAGCACAGATGTTCCTGGTGTATCATCAATAAATATTGGCGCCTCTGATAATCGGCCTGCTGCAGTTGTCAGGCGGGGCCAGTCAGACTTACTTAAGAAGCCTGATCGTAATTTATGTGCATCTACCCTAGCTTCAGAGCATAACAT
The DNA here is from genome assembly GCA_023248365.1 of Nitrospirota bacterium. GTDB lineage: Bacteria > Nitrospirota > 9FT-COMBO-42-15 > HDB-SIOI813 > HDB-SIOI813 > JACRGV01. The sequence goes on along the minus strand of JAHFER010000083.1, from coordinate 6,205 downwards.
CCTTATTACTAATTGTTCTTTTGCCATCTCAAGACTGAACACAGCTACAGGTTTTGCCTTTTCAATACCCACGTGTTGTGCAATGCAGAGACAGAAGGCTGTTTTTCCCATAGAAGGCCTGCCAGCAACAATTACCAGGTCTGCAGGCTGAAAACCAGAGGTCATCATGTCAAGATCAAGGAAACCAGACGGCGCACCTGTTACATGTTCCTTCTTATCAGACAGCCGTTCAATTGCCTCAAAACTATCCTTTATAATCTCTTTAATTGCAGTAAAAGATGGTTTTATCTTCTGTTCAGAGATGCTGAAGATGGAGTTTTCCGCAAAGTCGAGCAATTCCTCAACATCCCTTGTGTCTTCATATCCGCGCGTAACAATCTCTGTTGCCGTATGGATTAAGTTCCTTAGTATTGCCTTTTCGTGTACTATCCTTGCGTGATACTTTATATTTGCCGCAGTGGGAACAGCGTTGGATAATTGTGAAAGGTATGTTGCCCCTCCAACAGAGTCCAGCTCACTTTTCTTTTTTAGAAATTCAGTTATAGTAACTAAATCTATTGCCTCATTTTTCTCACTAAGATCAATCATAGCGAGATAGATCTTTTTATGTGCCTCTTTGTAAAAATCATCAATACTTATAACCTCAACGGCCTTATATAGCGCATCGTTCTCAATAAGTATAGCGCCAAGCACAGACTGTTCTGCGTCTATGTTCTGCGGGGGGACTTTGTATATAGCATCTTCTAAATCTGTACCAAACCTATCCATTTTTAACCTGAGGTATAATAGCTTAACTTATAAGCTTATCTTTGTTAATACTTGTCTTTTTCATGGTGTCAACATCAATGATTGATAACTGTTTTGAGTTATTCGCATCTATCAGAATGATCTTATTTATATTGTTATTTTTAGCATAGTCAGTTATTGAGTGTAAATCTTTTAGTCCGGTATCCAATATAGACCTGTAACCTTTATCCCTTAAGTCCCTGGCTAATTGAATAATTTCTTTCTTTTCCTTTTCTCCTCCTGAAATCAAATAGGCCGGCTTGTCATTTATATGTTCTCTTTCTCCCTGCTTCTCTCTGACCGTAATAATTGATTCTATATCAATAGCAAAACCTGTAGAAGGGCAATCATATCCAAATCTCCCAATAAGATTGTCATATCTTCCGCCACGACCAATCGGGAATGGGATTCCAGGAGAAAAAATCTCAAAGAATATTCCTGTGTAATAGTCTATTTCCCTGATGTCACAGAGGTCAAATATAATGTTATCTTTAAGACCATACAAACACAGAGTAGAGTAAATCTCCTGCAAATTCATTATTGCCTCATAAGATACTTTGTTTGCAGATATTTTAACAGCTTTATCGAGGATCTCTTCACCTCCAAATAATTCCGGAAGTTTAAGAATATTTTTCTTTGAATCTGTTGCAACACCAATTTTATTGAGTAAAATTTCTAATTCGCCTGAATCTTTTTTTGTAAAGGCCTCTTTTAAAGCGTATTCATTTTCCTGTGAAAGGGGTTGATCAACTGCATCTTTGATAAAAGATATGATACCATACAGATAGTTTACCTGACCAATAACAATTTTAAAGTCTTCTATCCTTATTTTTTTAAGAGTCTCTGATGCAAGGGCGATAATCTCAGCATCTGCTTCCGGCGATGGACTCCCTGCAAGTTCACATCCTACCTGGAAAATCTCCTGCTCTCTGCCTGCATGTGCCTCTTCATATCTAAATATATTGCCATAGTAACATAATCTAAGCGGTTTTGGTTCAATAGAAAGTATTCCTGCAACCATTCTTGCCACCTGAGGTGTTATGTCAGGCCTCAGAAGCATAATCTTTCCGCTTTCCCTGTCAATGAATTTGTAACTCTTTTCAAGTAATCCGCTTGTAAGCCCTGCTGAAAGGACATCGAGATATTCAAAAACAGGCGTAACAACCTCTTTATAGCCCCAGTCAAAGAAGGTGGATAGTATTACCTCCTGTGTATAACGCCTCAGAGAGGCACCTTCAGGCAGATGGGTTGCAGTTCCTCTTGGGATTTTAATCATAAATTCCTGTGCTTATAGTCTTCATATTTTATTGGAATAAGGTAAGACACGTTTTTAGACAGTCTTCGCATGTATTTTAATAGAATACATGCGACAGGCTGAATTGAAATTCTAATTGAAGATAATACCACGTATATTTCTACAGTTTTATCTGCTTAACAGATAAAACATTAGGAAGTTTTCTAATCTTATCTAACAACTCCTCTGAAGCCGGGGTATCTATACTGATTACAGACACAACCTTACCGCCTGGAACATCCCTTCCAAACTGCATACGGGCAATGTTAATATCATGTTGTCCTAATAATGTCCCGGTATTGCCGACTACCCCGGGCTTATCTACATTCGTTAGAACAAGCATATAACCCTCTGGTACCACTTCAAGAGGGATACCGTTCAGTTCTATAATCCTTGGATCGTGCCTGCTGAACAAGGCGCCTTTTGCAGTGTTTGAGCCGGAATTTGTAGTCACAGTCATTGTAATAAGACTGATGTAATCACCTGCATCTTTATTCTTTGACTCTTCAATTGTTATACCCCTCTCCTGTGCAATAGACGGGGCATTAACATAATTAACTGAGTCTTCAAGTATTGGTGTAAGTAACCCTTTTAATGCTGCAATGGTAAGCGAAGCAACAGAAAGTTCAGCTACCTTACCGCGGTATTCAATAGCAACTTTTTCAATACCACCTTCAGATATGGACGCCTGAAAAGCAGCAAGTTTTTCTGCGAGGGTTATATATGGTTGTAATCTGCGTAATACATCCGGTGATACTGAAGGGAAATTGGCAGCGTTCCTTATAACACCATTTAAAAGATAATCTACAATCTGTTCCGCAATAGCAAGCGCAACATTTTCCTGTGCCTCTGTAGTAGATGCCCCAAGATGCGGGGTTGATATAAAGTTATCAAGTGTCAGAAGCGGATGATTGGGGTCAACTGGTTCCTGAACGAATACATCAAGTGCGGCAGCAGCAATCTTCTTAGTTTTAAGAGCCTCATAAAGCGCATTCTCGTCTACGATGCCTCCGCGTGCACAGTTAACCAGCATTACCCCGTCCTTCATCTGATTTATTGCTTCAGCATTTATAAGATTCTTTGTTTCAGGTGTCAGTGGTGAATGTATAGTAATAAAATCAGAGCGGTGATAAATGTCAGATAAGGCTACAAGTTCTATGCCCATCTTCTGAGCATTTTCAGGGGAAAGGTATGGATCGTATGCCAGGACATTCATCATTAATCCCTGACCTAACTTTGCAACATGACTTCCTACCCGGCCCATACCAACTATACCAAGTGTCTTATTGCAAAATTCAGTACCGGTAAATTTACTCTTTTCCCACTTGCCGCTCTTTATGGACGCAGTAGCCTGAGGAATCATGCGAAGCATCGCCAGCAGCATTGATATAGAGTGTTCTGCAGTAGTTACAGTATTGCCGCCGGGGGTGTTCATTACTACGACACCCTTTTTAGTGGACGCAGGAACATCAATGTTATCAAGGCCGGCTCCGGCCCTGCCAACAACTTTCAGATTTTTCGCTGCATTTAAGACCTCTGCAGTTACCTTTGTGGCACTACGGACCACAAGGCCGTCATAGTCACCAATAACTTTCAGCAGTTCTTCCTTGCTAAGTTTAGTGTTTACATCTACTGACAAACCTGCATTTTTTAATATTTCTATACCCTTTTCAGATAAGCTGTCACTTACAAGTACCCGCATAATCCCCTCAATT
>JAHFER010000083.1:0-2310 GCA_023248365.1 Nitrospirota bacterium | reverse complement strand
CCGCTTCCAAGCTCACCAGAATATCCCATCTCTTTTAATACCATCTCGACTCCTGCTATTGCTATAATAACGTCAAATTTATCGCAGTATCCCATATGAGATAACCTGAATATCTTACCTTTGAGGTGATCCTGTCCGCCTGCCGCAGTAATGCCATATCTCTCTCTAAGTTTTTTATATATCTGTTGTCCGTCAAATCCTTCAGGGGCCTTTACTGCTGTAACTGCATCACTCGGCGAGGATTTGGGAAATATCTCAAGTCCGAACCCTTTTATCCCCTCTCTTGTTGCATTTGCAAGGAGGCTGTGCCGTGCGAAGATGTTGGAAAGCCCTTCCTCCCGGAGGGTGCGAAGAACTTCCTGAAGCCCGACTATAAGAGTGACGGCTGGTGTGTACGCAGATGTATTCTTTCTGATATTATCTCTCTCCTTTTTAAAATCGAGATAAAATCTTGAGCATTTTGCAGTCTCATTCATCTTCCATGCCTTATTACTAACACTTGCGAAGGCAAGCCCTGGCGGTAACATCAGGGCCTTTTGTGAACCAGTCACAAGTATGTCAACTCCCCATTCATCCGGTCTCAGATCAAAAACACCAAGAGCTGTAATTGCATCAACAACAAGGATGGTATCAGGATAATTTTGGACAATCCCGGCAATTGTTTTTACATCATGTGCAACTCCTGTGGAAGTCTCACTTGCCTGAACATAAACCGCCTTAATTGAGGGATCATTTTTCAGATGATCAGCAATAATCTGTGGATTAACTGCCTCTCCCCATTCAACCTTTATCTCAATTGCATTTACTCCAAAGGCCTTACATATCTTTCCCCAGCGTTCTCCAAACTTCCCCCCATTTACCGTAATGACTTTATCTCCCGGTGAAAGAAAATTAGAGACTGACCCTTCCATAGCCCCTGTACCACTTGATGCCATAATAAGAACATCGTTTGCAGTCTGAAACAGCCATTTCAGACCAGAGCTTACTTCTTCCATTATTGGTGCAAAATCAGGTGCGCGGTGGTGAATCATTGGATATGCCATCCTGAGTAAAACTTCCGGCGGTACCGGGGTTGGACCTGGTGCTAACAAATATTTCTTCATTTTATCTCTGCCCTCTTTTGATATAAATATTATTCTGTGATAACCACATAATAATCTTGTGGTTAAACCTTGCCGACTTCGTAAAAAATCCATCTGCGGCGTTGCGCTGCATCCTTCGTCATTGCGGCGTACCAACAAAGTACGCCTCATTCCTCAGAATTTGCGCGCCTTGCACCTGGAGCTTTTTACGAAGTCGGTAACCTTTAATTTTGGGGTTAAATTAGCACATCTATAATTTATTTGTCAAGTTCTTTAATGCCTCTTTTGCAGCTTTTTGCTCGGACTCCTTCTTGCTTTTGCCTGTCCCTGTTCCATAAGTTACCCCGTCAATCGCAAGTTCAATCTCAAAGGTCTTTTTATGGTCAGGTCCTATTTCTTTTAAGACCCTGTAAACTGGTAATGGGAGTCCCTGTCCCTGACAAAATTCCTGTAGGTCGGTTTTATAATCAACACTAATTCCTTCCGTGACGATAGTTGTTAAGTCTCCGCTGAAGTTCATCTTTATGAATTCATCAGCAGAAAAGAAACCTCCGTCAAGGTAAATGGCCGCAATTACTGCCTCAACTGCATTTGCAAGAAGTGACTCTTTTTTACGTCCACCTGTCTGTTCTTCACCCCGTCCCAGCAGCAGATAATGTCCTATCTCCAGATTTATTGCTATCTTATACAGGGATGGTTCACTAACTATATTAGATTTAAACCTTGAAAGCTCCCCTTCAGAAAGATGCGGGAAATTTATTATCAGAAAGGTGCTGATTGAAAGGGATAATACAGCATCTCCAAGAAATTCAAGTCGTTCATTATCTTTAAGATTTAACTCAGGGTTTTCATTCACAAAAGATTTGTGTGTAAGAGACTCCTGCAGGAGATCAACATTATTAAAGTGATAGGCGACCCTTTTCTGAAAACTTTCAAACAGATCATTGAAGTTCAATTTATTAACCCTGAAATTTCTTAAAGATAAGGCACGCGTTGGTTCCGCCGAATCCAAAGGAATTTGACATAGCAATGTCAACTTTCGCAGACCTTGCCTTATTGGGGACATAATCCAGATCACATTCAGGATCAGGGAATTCATAGTTTATTGTTGGAGGGATCATACTCTTTTCTATAGTTAAAAGGGAAAATACTGCTTCTATTCCTCCTGCTGCACCTAACAGATGTCCTGTCATGGATTTTGTTGAACTTACAGGTATCTCGTATGCCG
>JAHFER010000082.1 GCA_023248365.1 Nitrospirota bacterium | reverse complement strand
TCATTCTTTTCCTCTTGACTACAGCCCTGTAATAGAGTAAATTTTCCCTATGCAAAAAAAAGTGCAGGAGAAGCGTAAAAGTCCCCGCTATGGTATAGCATCAATCGCCAATATTTCTTTTCCAGACTCAAGTGAAAAGATTGAAGCATTCATTAGCAGCATAAGTCAGGGGGGAATAGGCATTTACTCCCAGTATAAATTAGAGATTGGCCGCGATATTGATGTTCGGATAAGTTTTCTTCAGACTAATGGAAATGAAGAGATCACAGAGATAATCCCTGGAAGAGTAGTTTGGGTTAAAAATCTTCATCAAAACTTTGTAATAGGTATCTCTTTCAGCACTCTCGATTCCATAAGACATGCTAATCTGCTTAATTATATAGAAGCGGCGTCTCAGGGAATGGCATAATAAACCAAGTACCATAAACCAATAAGATAAAATGCTTATAAACGGCCATTGGACGAAGATATCTGAAGGAATGACAGGTACCGGCTTTATAGAAATAAAGGCTCCGTATGACGGAAAGTTAATAGGGTCGGTCCCTGAAGCAAGTTTTGAAGATGTTAATTATGCAATTACCGCCGCAGATACTGCATTCCGTGAAACCAAATTAACGCCCGATGAAAGATTTGAAATACTCTCAAAGACCTCACGTTTATTAGAGGAACGTAGAGACAAGATTGCCCGTACACTGGCAGAAGAGGCTGGTAAACCTGTTAAAGATGCAAGGGCAGAGGTATCCAGGGCAGTACAGACATTTCTTACATCAGCAGAAGAGGCTAAAAGAATCCACGGTGAGGTTGTGCCTGTAGAGGCATCAAAAGGTTCGGAAAACAGGATTGCCTTTACCATGAGGGTTCCTGTCGGACCGGTTTGTGCAATATCACCTTTTAATTTCCCTCTAAATCTCGTGGCCCATAAGGTAGCGCCAGCAGTAGCCGCCGGAAACACGGTTGTATTGAAGCCCTCAAGCCTTACCCCATTTTCTGCAATACATCTCGGCGAGGCCATGATGGACGCCGGACTTCCGCCGGGACATCTGAATATTATTTTTGGTCATGGAGATACAGTGGGTGAATGGCTGCTTGCAGATAAGAGGTTCGCCTTTTATACATTTACAGGCAGTCAGTCAGTTGGAACACATATCCGCAATACTATTGGATTGAGACGCTCCACTCTTGAATTAGGATCAAACTCTGCAACAATAATTCATAATGATGCAGATATTGAAAAGGCGGCTCAGGCATGTGCCCGCGCCGCTTTTGCTTATGCAGGGCAGGTATGTATATCCCTTCAGCGTATACTATTGCACAGGGACATTAAAGGAAGATTTCTTGATAAATTCATACCGGCTGTTGAAAAACTCAAATCCGGTAACCCGCTTGATGAAACGACTGATGTCGGCCCGATGATTACAGAAGAGGCGGCGATAAAGGCTGAAGAATGGATAAATGAGGCCGTCACAAAGGGGGCAGAGCTGCTATGCGGCGGAAAAAGAAACGGAAGCATGGTTCAGCCGGCAGTGTTAACCAATGTAGATAAGGGTATGAGGGTTGTTTGTTACGAGGCATTTGCCCCTGTTGTTACTGTTCAGGAATATAGTACAATAGAAGAGGCAATAGCAATAGTAAACGATTCGGAATTCGGTCTGCAGGCAGGCATATTCACCTCGGATATAAAAACCGCATTTGAAGTTGCCAGGAAGGCCCAGGTAGGCGGAGTAATGATAAACGATACATCTATGTACCGGGTTGACCCAATGCCCTACGGTGGAGTCAAATCAAGCGGCATAGGGCGTGAAGGCCCCAAATATGCTATAGAGGAAATGACAGATACGAAGATCGTAGTGTTTAATTTATGAGAATACTTATTGTTGAAGATGAAAAGAAGGTCTCAAACTTCATCAGGCAGGCTCTTGAAGAAGAACAGTATGCCGTAGACCAGGCATTTAACGGTGAAGATGGTGTGGATTTAGCGGAAGTGTACGAGTATGACCTGGTTATACTTGATCTGATGCTTCCGAAAAAAGGCGGCTTAGTGGTTCTTCATGAACTAAGGGGTATGGGAAAGAAGATGCCGATACTCGTCCTGACAGCAAGGGATGCTGTACAGGATAAGGTTACTGTACTCGATGCAGGCGGGGATGATTACCTGACAAAACCGTTTTCTATTGAAGAATTCCTGGCCAGGGTTCGTGCATTAATGAGGCGGGGGCCGGTTGAAAAGACTCAAGTCCTGAAGATTGCAGATCTTACATTAGACCTGATAAAACGTGAGGTATTCAGGGGAGCAAAAAGAATTGATTTAACGAACAAGGAGTACGCACTCTTAGAATATTTCATGCGAAATCCAAACCGTGTTCTGACCAGAAGCATGATCACCGAGCACGTCTGGAATATTGATTTTGACACTGAGACAAATGTCATAGATGTATACATAACTTACCTTCGCAATAAAATTGACAAGGGAGAACCACATCGCCTGATTCAGACAATCCGGGGAGTTGGTTACATGCTGCAGGGAGATTACAATGCCCATCCGGGTAAAACTGGCCATATGGTTTAGCATCTTAGTTGCTGTAGTCCTTACCCTCTCTGCAATCATACGTTACACAGGATACAGACAGGTATTAGAGAACCAGAAGGACTATTCCCTTAAAGTCGTTGCGGATGTCCTTGATTCCTCCATCCCGAGGCGAATACCCACAAAGCCTGAAGTACAGACAGCGATATCAAGGATGTTTAAGGAATATCCTGATATTGAGTTAAAAGGTGTATTAATCGAGGTGTATGATCCCTTACGATCTGTAATCTTTCTCTCATCCCTGACTGAAGCACAAAAATTAAAAATCACAGATGAGATGTGGAGTAAGGTTATCAGCAAACAAAAAAGTTTTATTACACTTACGCACGGAGATGAAGATGAGAACACCTCTATGCGTATATTCACTAAACCAATATTCAAAAGAAACAAACTCGTATATATTATCCAGATCGCCAGTTCTACGCACGATATTGAAGATACACTGGAAAACATACTGTACTTAAATATATTGTTTATTCCCTTTACAACATTATTCATTGGAGTGGGCGGATGGTTCCTGACAAGAAAAGCTTTAAAGCCCCTTGAAGACGTAATAGCGGCTTCACATCAAATCAGTTCCGGTGACCTGCAGCACCGGATAACTACGTCAGACACCAGCTCTGAAATCACAGCCCTTACAGGTGCATTTAATCAAATGATCTCGAGACTTGAATCCTCCTTTCACCAGATTAAAGACTTCAGCGAAAATGTCTCTCATGAACTCCGTATTCCCCTCTCAATTCTCAGAGGACAGACAGAGCTAAGCTTGAAGAGATACCGCTCCATTGAAGAATACCGGCAGACGCTTGAGAGTAACCTTGAAGAGATCCTCCGGATGGAGAACATCGTAGAAAGGCTGTTATTTCTATCTAAGGCAGAACGCGGTGAGATTGAACTCCAGAAGTCTGAACTTGACATGAAAAACCTTACAGAATGGGCATTCAAACAGCTTCAATTACTTGCACAGGAAAATTGTATCAATTTAAAATTAAAGGTTAGCAGTCCGGCAACTATTTACGGGGATGAGATACTTATAAGAGAGTTACTCCTCAATCTCGTTAAAAACGCTATAACCTACACAGAAGCATGCGGGAACGTCACTCTATCCATGGAAAAAAATGATAGAGATGTGGTCATATCTGTTGAAGACACAGGAATAGGAATACCGGAAGAAGATATTCCGCACATCTTTGAAAGGTTTTATCAGGTTGATAAATCAAGGTCTACAAAAGGGAGCGGCCTTGGCCTCAGTATCTCTAAATGGATCATAGAATCGCATCAGGGTAGAATAGCGGTGGAAAGTACAATTGGCAAAGGGAGTAAATTTACTGTCTGCCTGCCTGCCTTCCTCTTAAAGATTAATAAATTCTAATATAAATCTAATATTAATTTAATGTTACTGGTGTATTGTCTTAATTAATGAATTTGGGAAAAGAGATTCGTTACTTAAGGATTCCCGATATTACAAAAACAGAAAGGAGGTGAAAAATCAATGAGGAAAATATTCCAGGGTATATTAACAGCAGCAGTTGTAGCTTCTTTTGTCACCGTAAGTTTTGCAGGTATGGTCAAAGGAAAGGTTACAAAGATTGATGAGAAAAAGTCTGTTTATGTTGTAAAAGAGGGGAAGATGAAGCACGAGATTCACTTCGATGCAACTACACAGAAAGAAGGCGATGTTAAGGTCGGCGCCATGGTAGAGGTTGACGAAGACAATGGACACGCAAAGTCCATAAAGGTAGTTGAGTCAAAGAAGGCAGAGAAAAAAGAAAAGAAGGCAGAGAAAAAAGAGGAAAAGAAGGAAGAAAAGAAAGAGGAAAAGAAATAAGTACTCTTTAAACCACTTTACCGATAGTTGATATGGATATGATAAAAAGAAATATTATGTTTTATAAGAAAATCCTTATAGTCATGGTAGCCCTTATGCTGACCATGTCAGCTATCGGATGTGGTGTTTCAAAATCTGATCACGAAAAGATTGTCAAGGAATTAGAAAAGGCCAATCAGGATAAGGCCGGCCTGTCTGATCAAATCAATCAATTCAAAGCAGAGAATGAGTCTTTAGCACAAAAGGTCTCGAACTTAGAGAGTGACAATAACACCCTTAAGCAGGAAAACGAAGACATGAAGGCAAAACTTACTGCTAAGAAAACCGCAGTTAAACCAACGGCTCAACAAAAGCCGGCAGTTCCGGCAAAACCTGCTAAAAAGAAGTAAGATCACCACATTCCTATCTCTGACACAAGCTATTATACATTACAAGTAATAAAATTTAATTGACAACTCCCCCCATAAAATATAAAATATTTACCATATTTGGCACTATACATTGTTGTTAAATAGCATAAACTTCCCAAATCACCACACTATATAGGATCTATATATAGGATTTTAATAAGGAACAAGGCTACTTATGCATCACTCAGACTTTGTACATTTGCATCTGCATACAAAATACAGCCTGCTTGACGGGGCGAATACTATTGAGGGGATTTTGGATGCGGCTGAGAAGTATAAGATGCCGGCATTGGCCATTACTGACCACGGTAATATGTATGGGGCAATAGAGTTCTACAGGACAGCGGTAAAAAAGGGGATAAAGCCTATAATAGGATGTGAATCGTATATTGCGCCGAAAAGCCGCCTCGATAAAAAGAATAATCACGGAATTACAAATGCATCATTTCATCTTGTACTGCTTGCGGCAAATAATACAGGATACAAAAATCTTATCAAACTTGTAAGCTCCGGCCATCTTGAGGGGTTCTATTACAGGCCCCGTATTGATAAAGAAATACTAGCACAGTACAGCGAAGGGTTGATTGCACTGAGTTCCTGCCTGAAAGGGGAGATCCCATACAGATTACTTCAGGGAAGGATGGATGATGCAATAAAGGCTGTTGAAGATTATAGGGACATCTTCGGGAAAGAAAATTTCTATTTTGAGATTCAGGATAATAAGATTCCGGAGCAGGATAAGCTAAACAGGGAACTCGTCACGCTTTCAAAGAAGTTAGACGTGCAGTTGGTAGCAACAGGCGACTGTCATTATCTCAAAAAGGAAGATGCAAGGGCGCATGAGATACTCCTCTGCATTCAGACAGGCGCAAATATAAATGACACGCAGAGGTTAAAGTTCACTACTGATGAGTTTTACATGAAATCACCTGAGGAGATGCACAGGGCATTTGCTGAAATACCTGAGGCAGTTACCAATTCCAGGGAAATTGCAATGAAGTGCAATGTCAATCTCGAACTCGGCAAGTTCATGCTTCCTGCTTATGACGTACCGGCAGAATATACGAGGGAAAGCTTTCTTGAGGAGCTGGTGTATAAGGGACTGGAGGAAAGGCTGAAGTCAGAAGCAAGAAGTCAGAAACAAGAAGTCGAAGAACAGACGTCAGAGATCAGAGGTCAGAAGTTAGAGTACGAATCACATCACTCATTACCCATTACCCATAACTCATCACTCATAACTCATCACCCTGATTATCTGGCACGTGTTAAGGAAGAACTGCGGGTTATAAATAACATGGGCTATGCCGGTTACTTCCTTATTGTGTGGGATTTTATTAATTATGCAAAGGCGAATTCCATACCTGTTGGACCAGGACGCGGCTCTGCTGCCGGAAGCCTGGTTGCATATTGCCTGAAGATAACTGATTTGAATCCCCTGAAATACGGGCTTCTCTTTGAGCGTTTCTTAAACCCTGAAAGAATAAGTATGCCGGATATAGATGTGGACTTCTGTATGGATAAAAGGGACAGGGTTATCCAGTATGTCTCAGAAAAATACGGTAATGATCACGTAGCCCAGATTATCACATTTGGAACTATGGCTGCACGGGGTGTAATAAGGGATGTAGGCCGCAGCCTTGAAATTCCTTATTCAGAGGTTGATAAGGTCGCTAAACTTATACCAGAGGGCCCGAATATAACTCTTGAAGAGGCATTAAAGAATGAGCCAAGACTAAAAGAGCTGATTAAAAGCGACACAAGGATAAAGGAACTGATGGAATACGCCGGTTCATTGGAAGGGCTTACAAGACATGCATCAACACATGCTGCTGGTATAGTTATATCAAAAGACCCGCTCACTGAATATGTTCCTCTTGCACTCGGCTCAAATAACGAAGTTGTAACCCAGTTTTCCATGGGAGACATAGAAAAGATCGGCCTTGTTAAGTTTGACTTCCTCGGACTAAAAACACTGACAGTGATAAACCACGCTGTCCGGCTTATAAATCAGGCACATAACGGGACAACCGGCTTTGATATATCCACAATCCCCCTTGATGACCCTGAGACATATTCACTGCTTTCATCAGGAAATACAGCAGGCGTGTTCCAGCTTGAAAGTATGGGGATGAGGGATATCCTTGTAAAAATTAAGCCGGATTGTTTTGAAGACCTTATTGCAATACTTGCGCTCTACAGGCCAGGTCCGTTAGGAAGCGGCATG
>JAHFER010000081.1 GCA_023248365.1 Nitrospirota bacterium | reverse complement strand
ATTGCCACCCTTGCCGTAATGACAGGTTTTTCAGAAGACCTCCGCGATAAGATATTAGGGGCCAATGCCCATGTGATTGTACAGGGGCTGAGGGGCAGCGGTATTTCAGAGTATATGGCAATATCGTCAAAGATTGCAAAAATCCCTCATGTAGTATCTGCCGCACCTTTTATCCAGAATGAGGTTATGCTTACATCTCCTATAAGCACTACGGGTACGGTCATCAGGGGGATAGACCCTCAGCTTGAAGGGAAGGTAACGGATATTTCAAAGACCATTAAACTTGGAAAATTAAATGACCTCAGTACAGGACATACTATAGAAGGCACACATTACCCCGGAATAATTCTTGGACAGGAACTGGCAAGACACCTTGCAGTAACAATGAGTGATTCGATAAATATCGTCTCTCCAATGGGACGTATAGGTCCTTTGGGGATGGTTCCAAAGTTCAAGAGATTTGTAGTCGTGGGGATATTCGATTCCGGTATGTATGAGTATGATTCCAAACTGGCGTATATATCAATATCAGAGGCACAGGATTTTTTCAGTACCGGAGATGTTGTAAGCGCCATAGCCGTTAGAGTTGATAATATATTCAATGCAAAAAAGATTGCGCGGCAGATTGAGACCAGCCTTGGAGAATCATACTGGGCAAGAGACTGGATGGAGATGAACAGGAACCTCTTCTCAGCCCTTCAAATGGAAAAGATAGTCATGTTCATAATATTAATACTGATTGTCCTTGTAGCGGCATTCAATATCATCGGAACGCTCACTATGATGGTTATAGAAAAGGCCCGTGAGATTGCCATATTAAAGGCCATGGGTGCAACAAGGTACAGCATAATGAAGATATTTATAATACAGGGTATTCTTATCGGGATTACCGGTACCGCAATAGGGCTTCCTCTTGGCTACGGGATATCTCTGTTAATTCAACACTTCTATTCACTTCCCGCAGATGTGTATTACCTGAGCCACATCCCTGTGAAAGCCAGAATATTTGATATGTTTCTTGTTACATTATCAGCAATAGTCATAAGCCTTTTATCAACCCTATACCCCTCATGGCAGGCCGCGAAATTAGATCCGGTGGAGGCGTTGAGGTATGAGTGATAAAACCGTGAACCGTGACCGTTGTCCGTGTCCGTAAAATATACCCCCTCCCTTGACGGGAGGGGGTCAGGGGGAGGGTGGGCAAAGATGATTTTCGAATCAATGGAGGTAAAGAAAATATGTTCCGGTTAATAAAAATGTTTATATATCTTATCATCATTGCAACAATCGTCATTGTCTTCATCATGTATAACGGCGGCGATAAACTGCGGTGGTTTGGGAAAAAGTCTGAGAATGTTGGAAAAACTATAAAGGAAAAAACAGAGTATATGGGAGATAAGTCTGACAAGATTAAGAAAAATCTCGACAATAAAAAAGAGGCGATAGAAGGCACGGTGAAGACAGTAGTGAAGACGGCGGAGAAGCATGGAATCATCAGGCGGGAAAAAGGTAAGAGTAATGAGTAAAACATGAAAGAACTATTAATCACAAGAAACTTACACAGGAGTTATTCCTTAGACGGGAAGGAACTCAACATCCTTAGGGGGATTGATATAACCATACTTCAGGGAGAGATGATCTCCATTATGGGCGCTTCCGGCGTTGGGAAGAGTACACTTCTAAACATCCTTGGTACACTCGACAGGCCGACCACAGGTGAGGTAATATTCAGCGGAATAAACATCTGTGAAAAATCTGATATGGAACTTGCGTCCTTCCGCAATAGCAAGATTGGCTTTATATTCCAGTTCCATCACCTCCTTCCGGAGTTTACAGCCTTTGAAAATGTCATGATGCCCGCAATCATTCATAAAAGGGACAGGAAAGATGCAATGAATATGGCAGAAGAACTACTTGCAAAAGTCGGCTTGCAGGATCGCATGAAACACAGGCCAGGCGAGCTTTCAGGGGGCGAACAACAGCGTGTTGCAATTGCCAGGTCATTAATCAACACCCCTGAAATTATACTTGCAGATGAACCCACCGGAAACCTCGACACCCATACAGGCGAAGAGATCTTTGAACTCCTCAAAAAGATCAATCATGAATTCAACACAACCTTTATAGTTGTAACACACAATGAAAAACTCGCCCTTCAGACAGACAGGATACTGAAGATGGTTGATGGGCGGATAGATGAAGAAACAAGGATTACCCCCTGATCAGTTCTAACCAGGCTTCAGGAGGTCTTTCACCAAGGGTTTTTAGGATCTCAGTAAGCAAAGGTTCCTCTATTGCAGAGAACCATCCCTGATTTTCCTCCGGAAGGGCTCTCTCTAATCTGCTGCATGTGACACGGGATCGTTTAACCGGACTAACCCAGAAATAAGGGGCACCTGTTTCAGGGTTGTACTGCATGGCTTTTACTGTCAGATACATAAACTGAGTTAGGGAATAATCTTTTTCTTTATGTTTCTTATATATACCAATTCCTGCCATAGGACACTTTTTAGTTAAATCATCCCAGTCAGGAAGGTCGCTATATTTTAATCCCTCATATGGGGCCTCTTTTTCACTAATCCAATAATTAGGCTCCCATGAAGTCCCCAATATCAATATTTTCTTCATTTATTATTCACCTCTTTCATATGTTGTAATGCGGGTAATGATGACAAAAAGGGCCTATTATGTCAACCCTTTTAAGCACGGCGTTAGTTTGAAAAGCTTGTCTCATGATCAGCAGATGATTTCCAGTAAGGCTTGAGTGCTTCCCTTGTATAGTGAGCTCCGGGGTTCCACAGTAGCCACTCGTTTATCCCGTGCTCCTGAGCAGCCTTTATCTGCATCCTAACCTCTGCAGTGCCATAATGAGGCGGGCCAAGGGTGAAGTCCTGTAACCACGGTCTTATCTTATTTTTAACCACATCTGGGGGTTGGTTCACATCCGTTGATTTCTTTATAGCATCCCTGAGGGCAGCCCTTACTATTTCATGAGGGGCGTTGTTGGGATTCTTAAATCCATAGGAACCTTTCCAGTAGTGTGAAGGGTAAACCATTGGTGATATATAATCTGCACTGTCTATTAACTGTTTGAAGTTCTGACCTATGCCAACAGAATCACTCAAGGTTGTAAGACCGAACACATCCACAGAAACCTTAACATTATAAGGAGACAACCGTTTCTTTGCACGATTAACGAACTTTGTAATTACTGCTATAGCCTTTTCTTCACTATGGTCTTCCGGATACATTATATCTCTGAGTATGCCATCGCTTGGAAAGCGGACATAATCAAATTGTATCTCATCAAAACCACGCCTTGCCGCATCTTCGGCAAGCTTAAGATTATAGTCCTGAACTTCCTCTATATAAGGGCTTGTGAAGGCATCTCCCTTAAAATCCCGCCATATTCCTCCGGTCCTTTTATTTTTTATGGCAAGGTCAGGCCGCTTTTCTGCAAGGTATGTATCTTTAAACAGGACGATACGCGCAATCTTGTATATATTATGCCTCTTACATTCCTCAATAATAACGTCTAAATTCCTTATCCTCTTTTGAATAGAACCTGAAGATATTGCCAGTGGAATATCAGCTTCGTATGCAATCCTGCCATCTGACTCTTTCAAATCAATAACAATGGTATTAAGTTCAGTTTCATCAATGAGCTTAATAATGTTGTTAAATAGTTTGGATTCCCCGGCCACCCAGCTCGTCACATGAATTCCTTTTACCTCTGGTTTATCTACACGCAAAAATGGGGGATAAAGGGGTATGGGATTATTTATCTGATTGCTTGTTTGATTATTTGAATAATTATCAGAAGGTTTTACAGAAGAAAAAAGGGTGGCTTCATTCTTTACAAATGAAGACACCCCCCATCCCAAAAAAAGAATAAGAGAAATACTAGTTGCTGCTAACTTGCCCTTCACAATACAACTATAACACTTGACATAATTACGTCAATCTGAGAGAGACTTAACAAATTAACCTTTTTCCGTAAATGGCAGGAACGCTATGTTACGTGCCCGCTTTATTGCAACAGTAAGGTCCCTCTGATGTTTTGCACATGTTCCTGAAATCCTGCGTGGAATTATCTTCCCCCTGTCAGTCACATAGGTACGCAGTGTCTGCATATCTTTGTAATCAATTAGAGTTACTTTATCGAGACAGAACCTGCAGACCTTCCTGCGGTAAAACGGTCTGAATTCCCTGTCTCCTCCTCTCTCGCCCCTCTCACCCCTGTCACTTCTTTCACCCCTGTCACTCCTGTCTCCTCTTTCGCTGCGCTCCCTCATTATATCTCCTTTCATTTCTAATTTTTAATTTCTTTCTTCTGTCTTTTTGCTTCTAATTTCTGGCGTAGGGCTCAGGGCTTAAGGCTTATGTGCCTTGTGCCTTATACCTTCCTTATTATGCCTGCGGCTTACCAGCTTACTGTTCACTAAAACGGCGTCTCTTCTTCAATAATACTGCCTGGAGAGTTCGACATACTTCCATCTTCAGTCACACCCCCATGTGAACTCCCCTGTTTCTTGGACATAAATTGTACACTTTGAGCAACTATCTCTATTTTACTACGCTTCTGGCCGTCTTCAGATTCCCATCTTCTCTGCTGCAATCTTCCTTCTACCAGAATTGAGTCTCCCTTATTTATATACTGCCCGCAGTTCTCTGCCTGTTTTCCAAAGACAACTATGTCTAAGTAGCTTACTTCATCCTTTACCTCTCCGTTTATTTTGTATCTCCTGTTTACAGCAATAGAAAAATTGGCAACTGCTGTACCATTGGGAGTATAACGAATTTCAGGATCTTTAGTAAGATTACCCATAAGAATTACTTTATTATATCCGCTCATTTTTTCCCTCCTTCTATATTTGCTCAGTTTCTACTTCAGGCTCTTCCTCTTTCACAACGGGACCGGGCGGAACTAAAGCAGCCGCAGCAGCCTTTTTCTCAAGCAGTTCTAACTCCTTTTTACCCAACTGTACTGTCATAAACTTAATGACATTATCATCAAACCTGAAGTTCCTCTCAAGCTCTGCTACCAGCTCACCCTTTCCGAGAAAACGAAATAGAATATATAAGCCTTTCTTCTCTTTCATTACCTCATAGGCAAGTTTCTTCTTTCCCCAGTTCTCGGTAACCAGATGTTCTCCACTCTGTTTGATAATACCTTCTAATTTGGTTACAGTTTTAGTAACATCGTCATCACTAATGGCGGGTTTGAGGATAAAAATTGATTCGTACGTATTCATTCTTTGGCTCCTTTTGGGTTAATAGCCCTATTAATAACAAATATAGAGCAAGGAGGAATCGGCATGCAGAGAGGCTTAAGCTACTCCTGACATTACCCTCCCTGAAATTGCACTATATCCCTTGTGTGGCGGCAACATCTCGATAACCTTTGGCGGGCATTTATCTGCACATATAGTACATCCTACACACAGCACCTGGTCAACAACATGCAACTGCTTTGCTTCACCTGAAATAGCATCAACCGGACAAACCTTTTTGCATATCAGACAGCCTATACATTCGTCGTGTATAAATGCAACATCTCTGACTGGTATCAGGTCAGCTATAACATTTGTCGGACATACAGGAACGCATAATCCGCAATTTGTACATTTGTCATAATCTATCCGTGCAAGGAAGCTGTCAACTGTAATAGCGTCATAGGGACAAACCTTCCCGCACTTGTCACAGGATATGCATCCTACGGTACATACCTTCTTAGTATCAGCGCCTTTATCAACAGAACGGCAGAAGATATGGACATCTTTATTTTCCGGAACAAGCTCTAATAGATTTTTCGGACATGGAGGAATACACAACCCGCATCCTGTACACTTTTCATCTATGATAACAGGTAGTCCATTATCACTCATATACATGGCCTCGAATGGACATGCATTAACACAGCTTGCCAGACCAAGGCAACCGTATACACAACTCTTAGACCCGCCGGATATCAGCACTGCGGCATTGCAATCCTGTATCCCATGATATTCAAATTTTTCTGCGGCCTCAGACTTTCCACCTGTACAGTAGACCCGTGCAAGCATCCTTTCCGGCATTTCAGGCGCTGCCACTCCCATTATCGCTGCAACCTTTGCTGCTGTAGCTGCTCCACCCGGAGGACACCCTGAAACAGAGGCTGCTCCGCTGGCCAGGGCTGTAGCAAACCCCATACAACCGGCATAACCGCAGGCGCCACAGTTTGCATGCGGCAGCACACTGTCTATATCTGCAATCTTTGGATCAATTTCAACAGCAAATTTCTTAGCTGCAACACCAAGTCCAGCGCTTGCAATAATACCCATGGCCCCCATTGTTACAACAGCCGCTAACACTTAACTAATCCCCTCTATTTTAATTTTTAACTTTTTATTATACTCTACTCTCTCTTAATTCAGCAACTGTTTTTTTCAGAATGTCATGCCCCCCAAAGTATCTGCCACAACACTCCCATTTCTTATCTGTACCGTCCTATCTTAAGATAATGCCCCAGATTTGCTTTTTTATCGATCTTAGGCACAATGAGACCTCTGTTGCACGTCATAATAGTCTGCACTCCCGGGCCATGTCCTGCCAGATTGCTGTCAGTATGTATTACAATACCTACAGTTACCGCACCCTCTCTGTAAGTCCAGCCGTAACTCGAATCATGGTCCTGTATTAAAACAAAATCACCAAGTCTCAGTTCATCAAGGTTAAGCCTTTTGATTGCCTCATTATCTGAAGTCTGGATATCATAATCTCCCTTAAATACATCATTATGCCCCAATCCTGATCCCATCAACATTCCTGGTACTATGGCAACAACAGGTAGTTCTATCTTATCATTGTCAATAACAGTAATTCCAATAATGCTTAACACCTTTGGATCAAGGCTGAATATTTTAATATCAGGATAATCAACAAATAAAAGACCCTGACCATAGGCATGAATAAGTATCTTGTCGTCCTGTGTTAGTTTATGCAATATTGCATCATCAAAATCAACAATAACGTGTTCAACCCCTCCATGATGTCCCGTTACTGTCCCTCTGGCGCCCTTTGCATCACC
>JAHFER010000080.1 GCA_023248365.1 Nitrospirota bacterium | reverse complement strand
AAACAGCGGACGATCTCCTAAGAAATCTGGCCGCATAACGGAGGGATACCATGGGCTATCAGGAAAAAGACAAGAAAAAATCAAAAGAAAAGACAGAGAAACCTGTTGAGGCCAATCCAGAGGTAATAGAAAAGGGCAAGATAATCAAGAAGGATATAGATGAACTTCTTGATAAGATTGATGATGTGCTTGAAGAGAATGCAGAGGAGTTTGTAAAGAACTACGTACAAAAAGGTGGAGAATAATATGTGGAACTCAAGTTTCTATGACTACCTTGCGACCGAATGCCCTAACCTTTTGCCTCAATCGGGTGTTAACCAAAATGAGATAAACCTGAGTAGCAATCTAATTAACCGGGAAGCGCTAAAAAATATTCCACATGGAACAACTGTCCTGGCTTTAAAGTATAAAGATGGGGTAATTATAGCGGGCGATCGAAGGGCTACTGAAGGCTATCAGATATCTGCACGCAGGGTGGAGAAGGTCTACAGGTGTGATGATTACTCTGCCATTGCCATATCCGGCGCTGCAGGCGCCTGCATTGAAATGGCGAAGCTGCTGCAGGTAGAACTTGAGCACTACGAAAAACTTGAAGGGGTCCCTCTGACAACTGAGGGTAAGGCAAATAAATTATCCCAGATGATAAAAGGGAATCTGCCGTTTGCAATGCAGGGAATGATTGTTATTCCTATATTTGCCGGATATGATCTGAAGAGGGAAGAAGGGCGTATATACAAATATGATGTTACAGGCGGAAGGTATGAGGAAACAGATTACTACGCTACTGGTTCAGGCGGAAAGGATGCACGGAGTACATTAAAAAAATTCTTTTCTACGGGGATGTCTGAAGAGAAGGCAATCCAACTCGCACTGGAGTCTTTATATGATGCGTCTGAAGAAGATGTGGGAACAGCAGGGCCGGACATAGTAAGGGGAATATATCCTACAGTTAAAGTAATTAAAAATACCGGAATTGAGGACGTGGATATGGCATCAATAGAATCTGTTTACAAGAGACTGATTGCAGAGAAACAGAAATCATCAAAAAAGGAGAAATAAGACATGCCCCTTCCATATTATGTTTCACCTGAACAGATGATGCAGGATAAGGCTGAATATGCCCAAAAGGGTATATCAAAGGGAAGGTCTACTATAGTGATCGAATACGTGGATGGAATACTCTTTTTTGCAGATAATCCAAGCTTGTCATTGAATAAAATTTCAGAGGTCTATGACCGTATTGCCTTTGCCGGCGCTGGAAAATACAGTGAATTTGAAAGCCTTAGAAAGGCCGGTATCCGTCACGCAGACCTCAAGGGGTATGCTTACAGCCGCGAGGATGTTACAGCCAAGTCTCTTGCAAATGCATATTCTCAGTCGCTTGGCACTATGTTTAGTCAGGAACTAAAGCCTCTGGAGGTTGAAATACTTGTTGCTGAGGTGCATGAAGGTCAGGGGATGAATGAAATATACAGGATTTTATATGACGGTAATATCTGCGATGAAAAGGGTTACACAGTTATAGGCGGTAAGTCGGAGGCGATAAAGATTTATTTAAAAGATAAGTACAAGGCAAACATGCCCATTGAAGAGGCTATAAAACTCTCTGTGGAGGCTTTGGAAACAGGGGTCAACATTAAGCTTACTAAGGAAAATATGGAAGTTGCAGTCTTAGACAGAAAACGAAATGGAAGAAAGTTCAGGAGGATTCGAATAGATGAGTTAACAGCTTTTTTGGGTTAATTATGTTGGGTAATTGAAATGGAAACCAGGATTTATGGATTAGAAAATGAATATGGATTAATCTTCTCTTCAAAGGAGAAAAATTCCATTCCGCTTGAAAGGATATTGGGGTATCTTTTCGAGGGGATCATATCAAACAGTTGGTCTTCAAATGCCTTTTTAGCAAACGGCGCAAGATTTTATCAGGATACAGGCTGTCATCCGGAGTATGCAACGCCTGAATGCGATAATGTATTTGATCTTGTTGTATATGACAAGGCAGGTGAAAGGATTCTTGAGGGTTCACTCAATCTTGCTGAGCGGCGTATGCTGGAAGACGGTATAGTTGGTGAAATCTTTATCTATAAAAACAATACAGACTCAGCCGGCAATACCTATGGCTGCCATGAAAATTACCTTGTTGCAAGGCATATAGATTTCTGGCGGTTTTCAGAGAGATTAATTCCATTTTTTGTTACAAGGCAAATCTATTCCGGCGCAGGTAAGGTACAAAGAGAGTCAGGGAAGACCTTCTATTCTATCTCTCAGAGGTCTCAGCATATAAATCAGAAGATCTCCTGCTCGACAACCTCTTCAAGGAGTATTATCAACACAAGGGATGAACCACACTCAGATGCGGAAAAATATCGCCGTTTGCATATAATAGTTGGTGATGCAAATATGTCGGAGTATTCTACCTACTTAAAAGTGGGAACAACTGCACTTATTCTTCAGATGATTGAGGATGGTTATCCTGTAAGGGGGTTAGATTTAGATGACCCTGTACGTGCAATTAAGGATATTGCAAAAGACTTAACCATGAAAAAAACCGTAAAGCTTGAAAACGGCAAGTCATATACTGCTGTTGAAATCCAGAGGGTCTATTTAGATCTGGTTAAGAATTATTTTGCCAACCGGGAAAAGAGCAAGGTAGTAGAGGATATACTGGAAAAGTGGGAGTTTGTACTGACTAAACTCGAGGAGAATCCTGTTGAATTATCAAGATATGTAGACTGGGTAACAAAGTATGAGCTTATAAATTCATACAGGACGAAAAAGGGATACGCCTGGGATGACCCCAAAATAGCCATGATGGATTTACAGTACCACGATATTAAACGGGAGAGAGGATTATATTATCTTTTGCAAAGAGAAGACCTGGTGGAAAGGATTGCTACAGATTCTGATATTGTAAACGCCATGGAGTACCCCCCCCAGAATACAAGGGCCAAATTAAGGGGGGACTTTATCCGCATTGCCAATATGAAAAACAGGTCTTACAGTGTTGATTGGACCTATCTTAAGTTAGACGGATACGGTGAAGAAACAGTTTTATGTATGGATCCGTTTGCCTCGCATGACAGGCGTATAGAAAAGATGCTTTTACATCTTGCCTACACAAGATAAAACCTCTAAAATCTTTCCATAAGTAATAATTTTCTAATTAGCTTTGAAAGTTGTTATTTCCGTCATTCCCACGAAAGTGGGAATCCAGCCCCATTTCATAGTTCTGGATTCCTGCTTTCGCAGGAATGACATAAGAAATAGGATGTTCAAATGACAGACAGAGATATACATAACGTAATAAGAATCTTAAAAGTAGATATAAAAAAGTGGAATAATCCCGCTGTTAGTGTTGTTGCGGAAGAGACAAAGGACCCTTTCAAGGTTCTGATTTCATGTATACTAAGTCTCAGGACAAAAGATAGTACAACAGCAGGTGCATCTCAAAGGCTCTTTTCATTAGCAGAAACTCCAGTGTCTATGTTACATCTTCCGGTTGAAAAGATAGAAGCAACAATATTTCCTGTTGGATTTTACAGGGTTAAGGCAAGAAATATTATTGAGATATGCAAACAGCTTATAAGAGATTATAATTCAAAGGTTCCTGATGAGATAGATGAGCTTTTAAAACTTAAAGGGGTTGGCAGGAAGACGGCAAATCTTGTAGTTACTGTGGGTTATAATAAAGATGGAATATGTGTAGACACACATGTGCACAGGATTTCAAACCGGTGGGGTTATATAAATACAAAAACACCCCTCGAAACTGAGGTTGCGCTTAGAGCGAAATTACCTGTACATTACTGGAAAATATACAATGACCTCCTTGTAACATTCGGACAGAACCTCTGCAAGCCTGTTTCTCCACTGTGCAGCCAGTGTAATATCGCGATGTACTGTGAAAGAGTTGGTGTTAAGAAAAGCCGGTAAAAAATATCTCTATGGAAAACAATACAACTGATTCCAAAAGTCTTTCCTATGCAGTAAAGGACGGGGTCTACTTCTCCATTATGTCTGGAATTGGAGAGATTTATATAAGCCCTTTTGCTATATTTTTGAAGGCGACTAATTCCCAGATAGGATTTCTTGCCTCAATTCCTCCCCTTTTGGGTGCATTTGTACAATTATTATCAATAAATATCCTGAATCAGATCAGGAACAGGATGACCGTTATCCTGACTGGAGTTATATCACAGGCGCTTGCATGGATACCCATACTGCTATTGCCTTTTTTGTTCAGACCTTATGCACCATACCTTTTGATATTGTCGGTTACTGCGTACTTTGCTGCTGGTAACTTTGGTACACCTCCATGGACCAGCCTGATGGGGGATATTGTCCCGGAAAAGACCCGCAGCACCTATTTTGGTTATCGAAATAAGATTATGAGTATATTTAGTTTAGGGGCATTGGGGCTTGGCGGTTTAATTTTGTACCTGACTGAAAAATCAGGTAATCCATGGGCTGGTTTTTCTTTATTATTTATTATAGCTATGATTTCAAGGCTGTTATCTGCGTATAGTTTGTCTAAGATTGTCAATACGCCATATGAGGTAGATGGTAAAGATGATTTTGGATTATTAGAATTTTTTGCAAATTTCAGGCACTCAAGCTTTGTCCGGTTTGTTGTATATATTGGCCTGATGCATCTTTCAGTTATGGTGGCAGGCCCCTTCTTTTCCGTATATATGCTAAGAGACCTTCATTTTTCTTATCTTCAATTTATGGCTGTTTCAGGTATGGTTGTACTTGTGCAGTATCTTACATTGCATAATTGGGGCAAATTTGGGGATAAATTTGGTAACAGAAAGATACTTGTAATTACAGGTTTTACCCTTCCGGTAGTCCCTGTACTTTGGTTGTTTTCATCAAGTTTCTATTATATCCTTATAATACAGATGCTGGCTGGTTTGTCCTGGGCGGGCTTCAGTCTTAGTATGGGAAACTTTATATTTTATTCTATTCCATCGCCGAAAATTGCAAAAAGTTTTGCTGTATTTAATGTCCTTATTGCAGCAGGTACATTTACAGGTGCGGTTACAGGTGGATGGCTTTCAAATTACCTGCCTGTATCACTATCCTTATACGGATTTAATATAATTATGAAATCAAATATGCAATGGCTTTTTTTAATATCCGGAATCTTAAGACTATGCATGGCAACCATCTTTCTGCCTCAAATAGCAGAGATACGAAACGTAGAAGCAATCACCATGCGGGAGCTGATATTCAGAGTGACTTCACTGAGGCCGATCTCTGGCCTCAGATTTGATATTTTTACAGGAAACCATAAAGGTAAGAATAACACACACAAAAAATAGCTATAACATCAGATCTTTCTAAGGACTATCTTGTCTCCGGGATATTCAACAAGCACAGTATCTTCTGAAATTCTTTCAGTCTTTATACTGCCTTCGAACTTAGTTTCTGTCTTTGTTTCAGCTTTTATCTCAGGTTTGTTTTGCTGATATCTTTCAGTAAGTTTTCTAAGGGTTTTGTTCGCATGGTCTAGTATTTCAATAACTGCATTAAGGGCCTGCTGTAATTCCATTACCGCTGACTTCCAGTCTTTTTTGGCCATAAAGTAATTAAACTTTGCAAGGTGAAGGTCCATGGCTATCTTGCTTGTTTGAGCGTCGCGTATCTTCTGTTGTTGGTTTTCCATTGTTGTCTCCTTAATTAATTTGTTTTAGTATCTTGATTAAATGTAAGTTGCAAAAACTGTGCAATATTGTAACTTTTTAAATTAAAAAAACGTGTATGGAGATAATCTTTAAAATTAACAAGTAGTTATATTAGAAAAATATTTATGTCAGTCTAGTTTTATTGATTAATCAGGGATGTTTTTGTCAGGCCAGAGTAATTAGCTGCGTTCCTTTACTACACATCATGAAAAGCGGGAACATTTTACACACCCGTATTGTTAATTATATAATGTCTGAGGGAAATTCAGAGGTTGCAATGAGCCTTATATCGCTTTCAGTAAGGGAAGGTGTCAGAGGTACAAGTATATAGTCTCCTGGAGTAATCCTGCAGTTCTTATTGAGATTGTTGGCATTTTTAATAGTTGACACGTCTACACCATAACGTCTGGATATCTTATATACAGTATCCTTTTTCTTTACTTTATATTCCCTGAACACTACCCTTTTGGAGAGCGGTAGTTTGTTATAGTTATCAACAAGAATTGAACCCATTTCTTCAGGTACGCGTAAAGTGTAGTATAATTCTACAGAGGGAGTTATATGGCCCATCAGCTCAGGATTGAGTTTCTGTAGTGACTCATAACTTGTGTCCATGTTTTGGGCAATAGTGTGAAGGTCTATTCCTCCCGGGACCTCTACTAAATCATATTTACTTGCAGGCTCCTCTGAGATTGTGAATCCAAAATCATCCGGATTTTTTGCAAGTATAAGGGCCGCCATAAACTTGGGGATGTAATTTTTTGTCTCTGGTTTCAGTGCCTTGGTGTCTTCCATATCCCAGAAATCCGTGGAACCTGTTCGTTCAAGCGCCCTCTTTACCTTACCACTGCCTGCATTATATGAGGCGAGGGCAAGCGGCCATGTACCAAAGGTATTGTACAGGTCTCTTAAGTGCTTTGCAGCCGCCCTGGTAGATTTTATCGGGTCTCTTCTTTCATCAACCCATTTGTTTACCTTTAGCCCGTACATCGCCCCTGTTGAGGCCATGAACTGCCACATTCCTGTGGCCTGTTTAGGAGACCTTGCATTAACATTAAAACCACTCTCGATCAAAGGAAGCAGGGCCAAATCTTCAGGGATACCTTCTTCTCTCAGGATGTCTTTTATAAACGGGATATAAGGGCCTGCGTGATTCAGCCATTCCTGAAAAATTAAATGGCCTCTGTTCGTAGTAGTGAAAAAATCAATATAAGATGATACCTTGTTTGTCACATTTGCAGGTGAATCCTCATCATAGGTTTCTTCCGGCAGAGTTGAAAAAATATTATTGTCTATAGAACTAAAATATGAGATTACTGAAGATGTATCTAATGCGAAGACATTGTTAGATATAAATAATGTAAAGAATAATATTCCGCAAACAAAG
>JAHFER010000079.1:794-7403 GCA_023248365.1 Nitrospirota bacterium | reverse complement strand
AAAGGTACTGGTAGTGGATGACTCTGCTTTTATGCGGAGGGCTATTGTAGGGATGTTACATACTGATCCTGCTATACATGTGGTCGGAGAGGCCATGAATGGAGAAGATGCATTAAGAAAAATACAAATATTGAATCCTGATATTGTTACCATGGATATAGAAATGCCGCGCTTGAATGGTCTCGATGCGCTTAAAATAATAATGAAGGATATGCCTGTGCCTGTAATCATGGTAAGTTCCCTGACAGAAGAAGGTGCTAAAGCGACCATAAAGGCACTTGAATATGGAGCTGTAGATTTTATTCCAAAACATGTAACTGGCAATATAGCAGGTATCATAAATATAAAAGAAGAACTCATCAAAAAGATAAAAACTCTGGGAACCAAGAAAATTAAAAATACCAGCACGCCCGTCAGTATTAAATCGCATTCTATAATAGAAAACTGTCCCTTACCAGGTAAACAGAAAATAAAACTTGTCGTTATAGGGGCGTCTACAGGCGGACCAAAGGCTCTCCAGGAAGTTATTCCACGATTACCCAAAAAAATGCCATGCGGAGTTCTTGTAATTCAACATATGCTGCCGTTGTTTACGGCATCATTTGCTGAAAGAATGAATGAATTAAGTCAGGTAGAGGTACGTGAGGCTAAAGATGGTGATGGTATTGTACCTGGACTGGTGCTGATTGCTCCAGGCGGACTACACCTCACAGTGAGAAAATTACGTGGGGATGAAGCCCATGTAAAACTAAGTAAAGAACCGCCTATGCTCCACATACCATCAGTAGACATTGGAATGATTTCAGTTTCAGAAGTATATTATGAGCATACTCTTGGTGTAATTATGACTGGAATGGGACAGGATGGTAAAGAGGGGATGAATGCAATAAAGAAAAATAAAGGAAGAACTATTGCACAGAATGAAGAGACATCGGTCATATTTGGAATGCCCAAAGCTGCAATTGAAAGCGGTTGTATTGATAAAATAGTATCGCTTGATAAAATAGCTGAAGAGATTGTAAATATGCTTTGATTTAATATTTCCCAAAATACTTTTAACCTTATAGGCAGGTGATTAAAAAATATGAATACAGAAACCCTTATAGAAAATAATTTACAGTTGGTAACATTTCGTGTTGGGAGTGAAGATTATGGGATACATATAATGAGGGTGCAGGAGATTATCAGAGTTATAGATGCTGTTAAGGTGCCAAAAGCGCCTTCATATGTAGATGGAGTAGTAAATCTGCGGGGAAAGATTATACCTATAATAAACTTACATAAACGAATGGGGAAAAGTATCACAGCTTACACTGAAGCTTCCAGGATAATTATAGTTGACGTTGGAGGAAGGCAGGCCGGAATGGTCGTGGATCTTGTTATTGATGTAATTATGGTAAACAGGGAATATATAGAACCATGTCCTTCAATAGATAGTTCTAAAAGGTCAGACTATATTACTGGCGTTGGAAAACAGAACGACAGACTTATTACGGTTCTGAATCTTGATAATTTACTCAAATTACCATAAGAAAGATGATAATGGATAATCATAAATTAATAATGACACAGGATAAAATAGCTACAGTTGAGGACGTAATTTTGAGCAGTTGTGAGATTCCGTCTATGCCGAATGTTACTCAGCAAATTCTCATGATGATGTCAGATCCTGATACAAATGCTGAAAAACTCCAAAAAGTTATTTTAACGGATCAGGCCCTTAGCACAAGGATACTCAAGATAGCAAATTCCCCATTTTATGGAGTTCCACGTACGATAAGGACATTATCTACGGCTATTATGATTCTGGGTTACAAGATGATAAGGAATATTGTTTTAGCAATTGTGACCAAATCTATAAACAGAAGAGCAGGGTTAATTGAAACAATGATGTGGGAACACTCAATAGGAGTTTCAAATGCATCTTTCCTGATTGCAAAAGAGATACAATTTCCAGAATCAGAAGAGGCATTTTTGGCAGGTTTACTTCATGATATAGGAAAACAGATTCTGAATAATTATGATCCTGAGCGATATATGTATGTAATTGAGAGAACATATAATGAAGATATATCATATTATTATGCAGAAAAGGAGATTTTTGGATTCAGTCACCCTGAAGTTGGGGCGCTTGTAATTCGGAAATGGAAGTTATCAGAAGAGTTAGAAAGTGCAATAAGATATCACCATGAAGGTTTTAAGGCTACTTTTAAGGAATATCCCTATTATTTGGGAAAGCTATCCATTATCGTTAATCTTGCTGATCTAATGTGTATTAAATTGGGTATAGGCAGACGTGAACCTTTAGATACGATTAATATAGCAAATTCTGAGTCTGCTGCATTACTTAAGCTTTCAGAGAATAAGGTTCAGATTTTAAGCGATAAACTTCAAAATTACTTTGAAGCTGAAAAAGAGAAATTCTGGTATTAAAAGCCCTTCTTGACCACCTTATCTTTGCTGTGTTATTCTGCCATGAATGAAATTCAAACCAATAAATCCAAAGGGACTAAAGACTTATTCTATCAGTTCAAGAAAGAGCAAGGTAAACGTAAAGGACTTTGCGCGTCCTTTTAATGCCGGGAGTTCCTTTAAAGAATTTCTTGATTATCTTCCGGATATTCTTTCTGCAAAAGACCTCAAAGAAATAGTATCCATTGTAGTAAAGGCACGCAAAAGTAAAAATGTAGTTGCTGCCGGACTGGGCGCCCATGTAATAAAGGTGGGGTTAAGCCCTGTAATAATAGATTTAATGGAACAGGGTGTGTTGCGTTCAATAGCCCTGAATGGCGCTGGTATTATCCATGACTTTGAAACAGCATTCTCTGGTCAGACCTCTGAGGATGTTGACTCAGAGATAGGAAAAGGTTCATTCGGTATGGCAGAAGAGACCGGGAAATTCCTTAATGAAGCCATAAAAAGGGGCGCTAAAAAGGGATGGGGTATTGGAAGGTCGGTAGGGGACATGATAAACCGCTCTAAATTCCCTTATAAAGACCTCAGTATACTTGCGGCAGGAGTAAGGATTGGAGTTCCGGTTACAGTGCATGTCGCGCTTGGGGCAGACATACTTCATATAAATCCCCACATGGACGGAGGCGCTACTGGAGAAGGTAGTTACAGGGATTTTCAGTTGTTTGCCGGTGTGGTTTCAAAGTTGGAAGGCGGGGTTTATTTAAACATTGGCTCTGCGGTTGTATTACCTGAGGTGTTTTTAAAGGCATTGACTCTTGTGAGAAATCTTGGACATAAGGTGCAGAATTTTACTACTGTAAATATGGACTTTATACAGCACTACCGTCCTTTAACCAATGTTGTAAGACGGCCTACAAAGGATGGCGCAGGTAAAGGATATACACTGACAGGACATCATGAGATTATGGTACCTTTGCTTGCGGCGGCTATAAAAGAAGAGCTGTCAGCAGCGGGTAATGGGTAATGGGTTATGAGTGATGAGTAATGGGTGATGGGATTGTCATCTACTTATATCCTTGAAGAAATTGATGTAATAGAGTAATATTTCACAATGTTTAAAAAAGTTCTAATTGCAAACAGGGGCGAGATTGCCTTAAGGATTATAAGGGCATGTAAGGAATTGGATGTTCCTACAGTAGCCATTCACTCTGAGGCGGATGCCATTACCCTTTATGTAAAAAAAGCGGATGAGGCCTGTCTTGTGGGTCCGGGGCCAGTTGCGGGCTATCTTAACATATATAGGATCATTGACCTTGCCACACAAAAAGGTGTGGACGCAATTCATCCTGGATATGGATTTCTTGCAGAGAACCATGAATTTGCAGAGGCGTGTCAGGAGAATGGTATCACATTTATTGGCCCGACTCCTCAGGCTATAAGAGATATGGGGGACAAGATACTTGCCCGGCAGATGATGAAGAGGGCTGGCGTGCCTGTTGTACCTGGAATAGAGCATGCCTTAGACTCACTGACAGAGGCAGAGACAATTGCAACTGAGATAGGTTATCCGGTTATGCTAAAGGCGTCAGCCGGTGGCGGCGGAAGGGGACTTAGATTATGTCACACCACCGAAGAGTTAAAGAAAAACTTTGAGATGGCCTCGTCAGAGGCGCTTAAGGCTTTTGGAAAGGGTGATGTTTATATTGAAAAATACATTGAGTCTCCGAGGCATATAGAATTTCAGATACTTGCTGATAACTATGGCAATATCGTTCATCTTGGAGAGCGTGACTGTTCCATACAGAGGAGACATCAGAAGCTGATAGAAGTAGCCCCCTCACCATTTTTGGATAAAGAGTTGAGAGAGAGAATGGGTGAGATGGCTATAAAAGCGGCAAAGGCAGCAGGCTATACAAATGCAGGGACTGTGGAATTTTTAGTGGACAAGGACAGGAATTTCTATTTCCTTGAGATGAATACCCGTGTTCAGGTGGAACATACTATTACTGAAGAGGTTACGGGTATAGATATAGTAAAGGAGATGATAAGGATAGCGGCAGGAGAGAAGCTCTCCTTTACGCAGGATGATGTGCAGATAAGCGGATGCGCCATTGAGTGCAGGGTAAATGCAGAGGATCCGAGGAATGGATTTCTTCCTACCACAGGAAGGATTACTGCTTACTATTCACCGGGTGGATTTGGAGTAAGGATTGATGGAAATGTCTACAGGGGATATGTTGTGCCCCCATACTATGATTCCATGCTTGCCAAGATGACAGTATGGGGACGTACGTGGGATGAGGTTGTGGCAAGGACAGCAAGAAGTCTGGATGAATTTGTTATCAGAGGCGTAAAGACTACTATACCATTCTACAGGATGATTATGAGAGATGAATCATTCAAAAAAGGTGAGTTTGATACTCATTACATTGAAAATAATTTCAATGAATTGTTATACGAAGATGAAATGGAAAAGATAGATCTTGTATTTGCCATAGCAGCGGCAATTACGGCATATTCTTACAGATAAGGAGCGGAAGACTAAATTGAAGAGTAAGAAACGAAAGGTATTTGTTACTGATACAACACTTAGGGATGCCCATCAGTCTTTATTGGCAACCCGCCTCAAGACAGTGGATATGTTGCCGATTGCCCAAAAGATAGATAAGGTGGGATACTGGTCTGTTGAAATGTGGGGCGGGGCAACATTCGATTCCAGCATGAGGTACCTCAAGGAGGATCCCTGGGAGAGGATAAGGCTACTTAAAGAACAGATGCCGCATACACCGTTTCAGATGCTGCTTCGCGGACAGAACCTCGTTGGTTACCGGCACTATTCAGATGATGTAGTTGAAGTATTTGTTGAACATGCAATAGCAAACGGTATACAGATACTAAGGATCTTTGATGCCTTAAATGACTTGAGAAATATAAAGTCAGCAGTAAAGGCCACTTTAAAAAATGGCGGTAAGGTTGAAGGAACCATGTGCTACACAATAAGCCCGGTACACAATAATGAGGCATTTGTGGATATGGGGAAGAGGCTTGAGGATATGGGGTGTGATACTATATGTGTCAAAGATATGGCAGGCCTGCTGTCGCCTTATGATGCCTTCGATCTTATCAGTAAACTTAAAGAATCTGTTTCAGTTCCCATTCATCTTCATACACATGATACAAGTGGGATGTCTATTGCAACATATGTAAAGGCTGTCGAGGCAGGTGTGGATATAGTTGATACTGCTGTTTCAACGCTGGCCTCTGGTACATCTCAGCCTCCGGTAGAGACTTTTGCCAATATCTTAAGCCGTTCGACCAAATACACAACAGATCTCAACATCGAGTTGATCTCTGAGGTTGCAGAATATTTCAGGGAGGCCCGTAAAAGATACAAGGCGTTTGAGAGTGAATACACAGGTGTTGACCCCGGGGTGCTGATTTATCAGATACCAGGCGGTATGATCTCGAATCTTGCATCCCAGTTAAACGAGCAGCAGGCTTTGGGTAAGATGAAGGAGGTTTTGCTGGAGGTACCTAATGTCAGGAAAGAGTTTGGTTACCCTCCTCTTGTTACACCCATGAGCCAGATAGTTGGGACGCAGGCTGCCCTGAACGTTGTAACAGGGGAGAGGTACAAGGTGATAACTACTGAGACAAAGAATTACTTTAAAGGGCTTTACGGGAGGCCTCCGGCTCCAATAGACGAGGAAATCCGGCGGAAGGTTATTGGTGAAGAAGAGTTTATTGAAAAGAGACCTGCTGACCTGCTCAAGCCTGAGATGGAAAAACTTACAGCAGAGATAGGTGATAAAGCAAAGAGCGTTGAGGATGTTCTTTTATATGCACTGTTTCCAAAGGTTGCTCTTGATTTTTTTGATGCCAGGGAAAAGGGGATAAAACCTGAAGAAATAGTTGTTAATGGTAATGGAAATACAACTGAGAATATTGCCGAACCTGCATTGTCACATCTTGCACCGAGTGAGTTTAATATAAAGTTACATGGTGAAACATATCATGTTAAAGTGGGTGGTATGGGACACCCTGGTGAGGGAGGAAGGCCGTATTTTATCTACGTTGATGATCAATTGGAAGAGATTATTGTTGACTCACTTGTTGAAGTAATTCCAAGTGTCTCAGGTGTAATTGATGCCAGGGCAACAGGGCACTCCATCAGGCCCAAGGCAAAGGAGGAAG
>JAHFER010000079.1:0-734 GCA_023248365.1 Nitrospirota bacterium | reverse complement strand
TATGGTTGAGGCCGGCGATACCGTCCTTATTGTTGAGGCGATGAAGATGGAGCATGAGGTTCATACACCTATTTCAGGGAAGGTTGAGAAGATACACGTATCTGAAGGGGATGGTGTTAATCCGGATGAAGTGTTAGTTGTGATTCGTTGAATTTGACGATATACCTGTTTAGTTTTATTAGTTCTATTTGTCCTGTTGGTTCTATTAGTTTTTAACAACCAATTGAACCAATTAAACCAATAAGACTCATTAGAATAGTTAGATTAATTAAAACTTGAATACAGATATAAATACAATATTTCAACAGATTGCTATTATGGCAATCCCTGTTATTTTTGCAATTACACTTCATGAGGCTGCACATGGATGGGTTGCGAATAAATTTGGCGATTCTACAGCCAAATTGGCCGGAAGATTAACACTAAATCCTCTTGCCCATATTGATCCGTTCGGCACCATAATTTTACCGATAATTACCTACTTATTTGCAGGAATTGTGATAGGTTCTGCCAAACCTGTTCCTGTAAACTTTAACAACCTGAGAAATCCCAAGAGGGATATGATATGGGTAGGTGCTGCAGGACCGGCCGTTAATCTGATAATGGCATTAGGTTGCGGTATACTTTTCCAGGGATTATTTTTTTCTTTTAGAACAGGTGCAATACGCCCAGGAATAGCCTCGGTAATTCTTTTTCCGCTAATGTTGATGCTTAAAGAGGGGATAAAGTGGAAT
>JAHFER010000078.1 GCA_023248365.1 Nitrospirota bacterium | reverse complement strand
TCCAAAACAGTGTGATATTGATTATCTTGAGAAGGCGATTGAGATAATCTATTCCACATCTTCAGAAAATGGTGAGATACGCAGGGTAAATGTTAATGTTGCCCCTCTTACTGTTGATGAGTTCAGTCGGTTGAAATCTGCGGGTATCGGGACTTACCAGCTTTTCCAGGAGACATACCATCTCCCGACGTATAAGAAGGTTCATCCTTCAGGGCCTAAGAAAGACTATAATTACAGGCTGACTGCATTGGACCGTGCAATGGAGGCGGGGATTGATGATGTTGGAATGGGTGTGTTATTCGGTCTATATGACTATAAGTTTGAGGCGCTTGCTCTGCTTCATCATGCCCAATATCTTGAGGAAGAATTCGGTGTCGGCCCCCACACTGTTTCTGTGCCAAGGATAGAGCCTGCCTCAAATGCACCGTTTACAAATAAGCCTCCCTTTGCAGTGTCGGACAATGACTTCATGAAGCTTATAGCAATATTAAGGCTTGCAATTCCATACACCGGAATTATCCTCAGCACCCGTGAACCTGCGCAACTTCGGGATAAGTTATTCCATATCGGTGTATCCCAGATAAGTGCGAACTCCAGAACCTATCCCGGCGGGTATTCTCATGATGATAACCAAAATGTCTCTGAGGGACAGTTTGCAACAGGGGACTGGCGCACGACCTTTGAGGTAATCAGGGACATCTCAAAGAATGGATTTTCACCGTCCTTTTGTACTGCCTGCTACAGGGTCGGCAGGACTGGTAAGGAATTCATGGATCATGCAAAGCCCGGAAACATCCAGAAATTCTGCCTCCCCAATTCAATTCTCAGTTTTAAAGAATATCTCCTTGATTACGGCGGAGAGGAACTTCAGAGGCTTGGGGATACTGTGATTAAAGACCAGATAGCCACAATAGAAGATATGAAAATCCGCATCGCCACGATTAAGAAGCTTGAGGAGATAGAGTACGGTAAGAGAGACCTTTATTTCTGAACTAAAAATTATGGTCTTTGATCTCCCGATTGAACACGGGGCAATTGGTCACGACTGTGCCTCAGCGTTTGAAGAAGTGGGGCATGTTTGCAGGGTTGTAACCTTTGGCGGGAACAGCGGTGCTGATTATCCAATAGTTGATTTTGATAAGCAACGGTTGATCAAAGAGGTCATAGAGTTTCAGCCTGATTTTATCCTGTCAATGAATCAGATCGGGATGGGGGCTAATAAAGGAGAGGATGGAATATTATTAAAGGTCTTCGGAATATTAAAAATTCCGGTATTTGTCTGGTATATAGATGACCCTGCAGGTACAACAGGATGGCGGGATTATAAAGCAGAGACCTCACCTTATACCACTATCCTGATATTTGACTCTTATCTAACTGAAAGGGCGAGAGAACTTTATGGTGACAGGGTGCATCATCTGCCGCTTGGTACTAACCCTGAAAGATTTAGAAAGATTTCTCTTACTCATGAAGAGTTGGAAAAATATAGGGCTGATGTAAGTTTTGTCGGGAGGCTTGATCGCGAAAAGGCTGTGCAATACAAAATCGCCATGATAGATATATTCCAAAAAACAGGTTTTCCGGCAGATGTTGCAGAAGGGCTTTTGGACAGGATGACTGCAAAGAGAGATCAGGATTTATTGAAATCTATTGATGAAGTTCTGCAGGATGTTCTCCTTGAAATGGATCTGAAAATTACAGTAGATAATTTTGGACACAACCTGATCAGATCGCTTGAAAGTGTGGTTGAGTTTATATGCGGGACTAACATCAGGATGGAGGTTATACAGGGTCTTTCTAAATTTAATATAAAAGTCTGCGGCGATGCAGACTGGCTTAAAATAATCAATCAGTCAAACTATCTTATGCCGGTCTCATACCATACAGAACTGGCAAAGATATACAATGCCTCTGATATTAACCTGAATATATCGAGGGTACAGTTGAAGACTACAGTAAATCAAAGGGTTTTTGATGTGCCTGCATGCAGGCACATTTTTGATAACTGATTACCGGGAAGAGTTGGGGAAATATTTTGAAACAGGAGAAGAGGTCATTTGTTACAGGGATGTGCCTGAGTTGAAGGTTTTGATCGGATATTATATGCAGCATCCTGAAGAGCGGAGAAAGATTGCAGAGGCAGGCTATAAAAGGGTTTTAAAAGAACATACCTATGTTCACAGGATGAAGGGTTTAATTGAAATTTATGAGAAAAGATTTTGTGGTTATGACCTGCCTTCTGTTGAAGCTGATTCGACCAGATATGCAGAGGCGCTAAATCTTTTACGAGAAACACCAGCCTTCAATACTATTTCTAAATCCGCAAGTTCTTCAGATGAACAAAAAACCGGACATTTCTAACTTGGCTTGGCAGCTTATTTTCCTTGACTTTACTAAAGGGGTTGTAATATGTTACCTGTAATGGAAGATATATTTCACAAAGAATGTTTTTCCAGTGGGTTAAAAGCATTATGGTATACATTTTGCCCAGACCGCCAGACAGAATAACTATCTTTTTTATTTTTTAAGAACCCCGGTTTCACCTGAGCATAGGTGGACGGTTTTTTTGCTTATAGTCTCACTCCCATGGGATTCTATGCGTCCCTTACAATCGTTTTATTTCTCACTGTTTTGGCAGGTGTTTTTATAGGAGTTATTGCAGCATCTCGCTTTAGAATGAAGTTGTGTAAGAAAAAAAACAAAATTCTATAATAGCAGAATAGGAGGATCATTATGTTGTGGACGATTGCTGTAATACTGATAATTCTGTGGCTGCTGGGGCTTGTGAGCGGTAACACGATTAATGGATTCATACATATTCTGCTTGTCATCGCAATCATTGTTGTGTTGCTCAACATCATTCAGGGGCGAAGACCATTCTGACGGTTCAGACCGCAGGATTAGACCATTACCAGTATGAATTTCTACATCTGTGGCGCAATGACAGAAAATCTTCCGCTCTTAATAAAAAAAGAAATAAGTTATGCGGCTTGATATATCTGCTAAACAATAGTATCTTGATACTCATTAGCGGATATGTATATAAATCCAATTTGTAGAAAAGAGGTGATTTTAATGCAGAAATTAAGAAAGGCGTTATTAAACCATCCTCTTATGTGGTATGTGGCCGTTGTTATGCTGATCGTATTCTTGGTACCAAGGGCTGGAAGCGCCGGCATTATACCCTCTCACCTGGCATCTAATGGGTCAAGACAGGCTGACGTGGCCAGGGTTCAAGGTGTACTGGAGTCAAAGGTCGTATCACAGAGGCTCATGGACCTGGGACTTAATCCGGAGGAGGTCAAAATTAAGATCGCAAGCTTCTCCGATGCAGACCTGCATCAGTTAGCCTCACACCTTGACCAGGTACAGGGTGGCGGCGATGGTGGTCTTGGGATTATAGTAACGCTCCTCGTTATAGCTATCTTATTTGTTATCCTCTTGCAGTTAACCAATCACAGGGTCATTGTTAGGTAATTTTAAATGGCCCCGTTAATCGGGGCCTTCATTTGAATTATGCTTTCCATATTACATAAATTCTTTCCATTACTTGTATTTTTGTTATTGACAGCTTGTTATCCATCTTATAAGCATCTTGAATACCATTTTGAGGAACAGGGACATTATATAAAGGATGTCCCCTTCTTTCCTCAGGAAGAACATTACTGCGGTCCGGCATCCTTAGCCAGTGTCCTTGGATACTGGGGGCACAATGTCAGCCAGGAGGAAGTGGCAAGAGAAGTATATACGCCAAAGATCGGGGGGACTATAACAGTTGACATGGCAAACTATGCAAGGGGGAAGGGGTTTAATGCCAGATATTATAATGGGGATATGGGAAGCCTCAGGAAAGAGCTGGATAAGGGCCATCCCCTGATACTCTTCCTTCATATAGGAAACTCCATAGTACCGAGGAGACACTACATAGTAGCTGTCGGATACGATGAATCAAGGAAGGTGGTTATCGCCAACTCTGGAAGGGAAAAGGATACCCTGATTCCTTATCAGGAGCTTTTGAAAGCCTGGAAAAGAACAGGGTACTGGACGTTATTGATACTCCCCAAAGAAGACACTGGACAATAGCGAACTTACAGGAGGAGAGAAATGAGAAAAAGTGTTTACGGAGTGTTGAAAATGGCCATCCTTCTCGGTGTACTGTTTGCCCTTGGGGGGCCGAAAGAGGCGTTGGCAGAAGTGCATGTCAACATTAACATCGGGCCACCAGCGATCGTGGTCGCCGAGCCGCCGTAAGTGGTGTTTATACCAGGGTTCCAGGTTTATTTCGTTCCCCAACCGGAGATTGATGTATTCTTCTATAGTGATTACTGGTGGTCTCCACGCGGGGAACGGTGGTACCGCGCAAGGGCCTACAACGGGCCATGGGGGGTCGTGAATAGACGATATGTCCCTGCCCCTGTGTAACCGGGTCCCAAGGAATTACAGAAACCTCTACGGGAACGAACCACACATCCCTTACGGGCGCTGGAAGAAGCAGAGGGAGCACCAGGGGAAAGAGGATCATAAGGGGGATCAGCGTGAGGGGGATCGGAAGGATAACAAGCACGGCCGCGGACACGGCCATGCTGACGATTAGCCCGAACCTTATTAACAGTGAACGTTTTCAGCCAGGTTGAAGAAGGATCTCGTTTGCTTCGAAAAAGAATCCTGGCGGCTCAAAATAATTTTGTTGGAGGTGATTATGCCATGACAAAAAATGAACAAAAAACCATTATATGTTCAATCTGTAAGAGACAGAAAAAGCTAAACGAAGTGCTGCCTGGAGAAGTGGTCAGGGAACCCGTTGCGGAGAAAATCAAGCTGAAATATCCAGATTGGTCCAACAGTGGTTTCATCTGCATCACCGATCTGAATCGCTTCAGGGCAGAATATGTCCAACAGGTTATAGAAACCGACAGAGGAGAACTTTCCGCGTTGGAAAAGCAGGTTATAGAGAGCATGAAAGAGCAGGAACTCATTGCTGAAAATATTAATATCGAATATGATCGGCAACTTACCGTTGGAGAGCGTATGGCTGACAAGCTTGCTGATTTTGGAGGAAGTTGGCGTTTTATCAGCATCTTTGCGGGAGTGATGTTTTTATGGATAGCTTTAAACTCCAGCCTTTTGGTAATTAGACCATTTGATATATATCCGTATATTTTCCTTAATCTCATCCTCTCATGTCTTGCTGCAATCCAGGCACCGATTATTATGATGAGCCAAAATCGGCAGGAATCAAGAGACCGCCTCCGGTCAGAACATGATTATCGCATAAATCTCAAGGCAGAGCTGGAGATCCGTAATTTACATGAAAAGATTGACCACCTGCTCGTCAATCAATGGCAGAGATTAATAAATATTCAGGAAATCCAGATGGAGTTGATGGCGGAAATCGCACATAAACCACTACAGAAGCAATAGCTCTTTAAGTAGAAATCGCGAGGAAAACAAATAATATCGAAGACTGAAAAACAGCTCCGCAAGAATTATTTATTTACATTTCCCATAATTTTTTAGTGTCCTTTGTGACTTCGTGTGAGGATTTTTGAGATTTACCACTTGAAAAATTACTCCCTCCGTTATAGACTATCCCCTCATGATTGAGTTCACCCATCTTAACCCACCACAGCGTCAGGCTGTTGAATATATAGAAGGACCACTGCTTGTTATTGCAGGCGCAGGGAGTGGAAAGACCAGGGTTATTACCTGCCGCATTGCAAATCTGATTTATAATCACGGGGTGTCTGCTGAGAACATTCTTGCGGTTACGTTTACGAATAAGGCGGCGGAGGAGATGAAGGAGAGAATCTCAAAATTAGTAAGCAGTAAACAGGTAGGGGAGGGGCTTGTCCCCTCCCGAAATCAGAAGTCAGAGGTCAGAGGTCAGTTGGGAGGGCTCTGGATCGGGACGTTTCACTCAATCTGCCTACGTCTGCTCAGGAGATACGGGCAGGTTATAGGGTTCAGGAATGATTTTTATATCTATGATAAGGGAGATCAGTCTGTCCTGATAAAGGAGTGTGTTAAAGAGCTCAACATAAATGAAGAACAATATTCAATAAACTCCATTGGCAGTCGGATTTCTTATCTGAAAGGGAGATTGATTACCCCTGATCAGTTTGCAATGCAGTCACATGGTTTTGGCATGGATGACAAGGCGCTGAAGGTATACCGCCTTTATGAAGATAAGCTGAAGAAGAATAATGCAATGGACTTTGATGACCTGATTAAGAGATGTGTTGAGCTTTTTGAAAAAAATCCGGAGTTGTTGAGCCGCTATCAGGAGACCTTTAAATATATCCTTGTGGATGAGTATCAGGACACGAATCCATCGCAGTACAAATTAATACAGCTGCTTGCAAATAAGTATAAAAACCTCTGCGTTGTTGGCGATGATGACCAGAGCATATACCGTTTCAGAGGGGCAGAGTTAAAGAATATCCTTAGCTTTGACCATGATTATCCATCGGCCATGATTATAAGGCTTGAGCAGAATTACCGCTCTACAGGCGCAATCTTAGATGTGGCAGGCTCGTTAATAGGAGAAAACAGCGGCCGCAGGGATAAGAAATTATGGACTGAGAACCCGTCCGGTGAACCTGTGTTATTTTGTAAGGTTGCTGATGAGAGGGAAGAGGCAAAGTATATTGTAAAGACGATAAAGATGCTGTTAAGGCATGGGAAGACACCTTCACAATTTGCCATACTCTACAGGACCAATGCCCAGTCCAGGGCTATTGAAGAGGTGATGAAAGAATCCGGTGTTCCATACATAATAATTGGCGGTATCAGGTTTTATGAGAGGAGAGAGATTAAGGATATTCTGGCATACATCAGGGTCTCTCTCAGGCCTGATGATGATGTGAGTCTGCGACGGATAATAAACGTACCAGCCAGAGGGATCGGGACAACAACCATAAAGATGCTGGAGGAGAATGCACAGGGAGACGGCATATCAATGTATGAAAGCATTGAGAAAATGTTTTCCGGGAATCCGCGCCTCATAAGATTTCATGAACTTATAGAAAGACTCAGGCTGTTTGTTAAGGAACTCACACCTTCAGAGTTTGTTAAAAAGATATTTGAACTGACAGGTTATATAGAGGCATTGAGGAAGGATGAGAATTTTGAAGACAGGGAAGAGAATGTGATGGAGCTGCTGGCGGCTGTCAAGAGGTTTGAAGAGAAATCCCCTGATGCGGCTATCGCCAAATATTTGGATGATGTGAGCCTCCTGAGCGAGGATGAGCTTAACCATGATGCAGGTAAATCACCGGATCATGCGACAAAAAATATGGTCTCCCTTATGACACTGCACAGCGCCAAGGGGCTTGAGTTTCCGGTTGTCTTTATTGCAGGGCTTGAAGAAGGGATGCTCCCGCATGTCAGGGCCTTTGAAAATGAAGAGG
>JAHFER010000077.1 GCA_023248365.1 Nitrospirota bacterium | reverse complement strand
GGGCTGTTGACGTATCTTTTAAAAATGTTGAGGACTCTTTAAACCTCCTTGATAATGAAAAAGGAGGAGAGGTACATCTTCCTGCCGGGATAATTGTAAAAAGGGATAAGGGAAGTTTCAGGGTTTATTTAAAGACAGAGGAAACACATCCGCAACCCTATTCCTATAATGTTGCTATTCCAGGAAATACCCTGATACCAGAGGCAGGTATTATGGTTAGCACAACAATACTCGATAAGGAAGGATATAATAGAACTGCAAATTTTGATGATAAATA
Source organism: Nitrospirota bacterium (assembly GCA_023248365.1). Taxonomy (GTDB): domain Bacteria; phylum Nitrospirota; class 9FT-COMBO-42-15; order HDB-SIOI813; family HDB-SIOI813; genus JACRGV01. The sequence continues at coordinate 7,156 of JAHFER010000077.1, read as the reverse complement.
TGAGGCGTATTTTTCTATTGGAGATATGCCAATGTCTTTGATTGTTCGTAACCGCAGGTCAGGAGATATCTTTTTCCCAAAAGGGATGAATGGGAGAAAAAAGATAAAAGAGTATTTTATTGATATGAAGATTACACGGGAAGAGAGGGACATGGTTCCTATTCTTGATTCTCCTGAAGGTATAATGTGGGTTGTAGGATTTAGAACTGATGAGAGGTTTAAGGTGATACCTTCAACAGAAAAGATTCTGCATGTAAGAGCGTTCAGGAATGCCGCATGAAGTTAGAGAAATTAAAAACCATTCAGAAAGGGAAAAAGTAAATGAAGCGGATATTTGGCAAACCTCTGATAACTCAAATGGAGATTGAGAAAAGGGTTAAGGAACTTGGAACTAAGATTACAGCCGACTATGAGGGTAGAGAACTTGTAATGATCTGCATACTGAAGGGGGCCTATGTCTTTTTTGCAGATCTGGTAAGGAATATTCACATTCCTGTAAGTGTAGACTTCATGATGGTATCAAGCTACGGTGCAGGCACGAGCTCTACCGGTGCTGTGAAGATAATTTCAGATCTATCAGAGGCTATCAAAGACAAGGATGTCCTTATTGTGGAGGATATTGTAGATTCAGGCCTGACGCTGAGTTATTTATATAAGACTTTAAGGTCAAAAAAACCTAAGACGATTAAACTATGTGTGCTATTAGACAAGCTTGAAAGAAGGAAATATGAGACACCTATTGATTATATCGGATTTACCATCCAAACTAATTTTGTAATAGGCTACGGGCTTGATTATAAGGATAACTTCAGAAATCTCCCGTATATCGCAGTGCTGGATGAGGGTGAGGCAGAACAGTTATTAAATCATCGTGAGCGGTAAGCAGTGAGCAGTGGGCAGTAAGCAGAAGTACGAGGTCAGATGTCAGAAATAAGAAGTTAGACACCAGAAGACTTCTCCCCCTTTAGAAAAGGGGGCCGGGGGGATTTGAGCAATACTCCAATGCAGGCAGGTACCCTTTACATTGTCAGCACGCCAATTGGCAACCTTGAAGACATTACCTTTCGTGCGGTCAATGTATTGAAAGCTGTTCAGTTGATAGCATCGGAAGATACACGCCATACGCATGTTTTACTACAGCACTACAATATTAATACTCCCCAGACAAGCTACCATGACCACAATAAAGAAGAAAAGGGTGAGATACTTATAAGTAAATTAAAGGAAGGGAATGATATAGCCCTTGTATCAGACGCTGGAACTCCTGGGATTTCTGATCCCGGTTACTACATTATAAACCGGGCTATTGAAGAGGGGATTATGATTTCTCCAATACCTGGTCCCACGGCATCAATAGCCGCCCTCTCTATCTCAGGTCTTCCTACGGATTCCTTTGTCTTTGAAGGATTCCTGCCGGTGAAAAAGACAGCAAGGCAAAAAAAACTCAAGGGCCTTTCAACTGAGCACCGTACCATTATACTGTTCGAAGCGCCTCAAAGGCTGTTAAAGACACTGGAAGATATAAAGGAGATATTAGGTGAAAGAAGGATTGTGATTACCAGAGAGCTTACCAAGCTCTTTGAGGAGATTATAAGGGGGAGGGTTTCTGAGGTTATTGCCAAAACAGCAGACAGGAGATTAAAAGGTGAGATTACAATTATACTTGAAGGTGCAAAGGTTGAGAATGAGGTAGAGGTTATTAATTTGCATGACTATCTGAAAATGCTTATAGATGAAAAGGGGTTGAGCCTCAAAGATGCCGTCATTAAGGCATCAGCAGACCTTGATGTTCCAAGAAACAAGGTTTATAAAGAGGCGATTAATTTGGTAAGCTGACGGTGTGTAGGGGAGGGGCTTGTCCCCTCCCGAACGTAATTAATTAAAGGGGGAGTGAGATGTTTAAGAAAACTTATTTGATGTTTTTATTATTGAGTATTTTTCTGTGTGCAGGTATTTCTCATGCAGCAGTCCCGAAGGTTGGAGATAAGGCGCCGGATTTTTCCCTTACATCTGTTAAGGGAGAAAAGGTTTCACTTTCTCAGTATAAAGGGTCGGTAGTAGTTCTGGGGCTTTTTCATATATGCGATCCCTGCATGAATCAGGCAACAGAGATGCAGAAGTTGTTAAATGATGGTACAAGTAAGGCTGTTTTTATTGGGGTTAATACTTCCGGTGATACAAAAGAAGATGTCCTTGCCTATCTTGGACAATTCCGGACAAAGATAACATTTCCGTATATGATTGATCCTTCAGAGACAGTGAACAAGGCTTATATCCAGAGATTTATGCCCACAGTAATTATAATTGACGGGGATGGGATCATTCGTTACAGAGGTTCATCTACACCTAAAGATGTATTGTTATCAGAGATAAAGAAGATAGCAGGGAAGTAAATTGAGTTAATCCATTCTATACTGATAAAGGAAGAGGACACGTGCTTTCTTCTGTTAGATGATTTGTCAACCAATGGAACGGCAAACTCTCTATCATACCTCAAGTTGTTGATTCTTTTTGAATAATTTTTTGCTTGTGAAGAGGTAAGATTTTGAGAACGGGCGGATTTGAATATTCCACCGTTCAATGATCAAATCCCATGGGAAGATTATTTTGATGTCCCGGAAATTAAGGCCGCCTATGAGAAGGCGTGTCTCTGGTATAGCAATTTCAGGACAATGGTGGATAATAGTACCGGGAGGAAGCCGTTAAAGATACTTAAAGGAAAAGTAGACGATAGAGAGTACAGAAAATTTCTGGAGGCATTGAACTTTGTTGGAGGTTGATCTTAAAATAATCATACAGTTTCATCATCCTTTGTGAGCGGCAGGCTCATGAGTGTTTCTTTGTTCTTTTCATTGGAAATTTAGCACAACCCAGCATTTTTATGTTTTGTTAGTATCTCATCTGCCAGGCGGTCTATTGCCTGAAAATCGGTTTCTTTGGGATGTCCTTTTACTAATAACGGCTCAAGCATCTCAAGTTTCAGGGAACTGAGCATACCGGTAATCTGTTCTACCATCTTGCCGGCCCAGCCGTAGGAGCCAATTATGGCGGCGAATTTTAATTTTGGCCTCAGGGCATTTACAAGAGAGACTGCATAGGCGGCCTCCGGATGAGCTCCCACAAGCACTGTAGGAGAGGCGATTACAATAGTAGCAGGGTCTATCAGGGATATGGCCAGTTCTCCAAGGTCTGTACCTGTAAGATTGAAAGGCTTTACTGCTATTCCTCTTTCAATTAATGCATCTATGAGGTGGTTGACCATCTTTTCTGTACTGCCATGCATTGAGACATATATTATAACGGCTTTGTTTTTTACATTATCAGAAACCCAATCCCTGCACATATTCAAAATGGCTTCAGGGTCTTCATATACAGGACCATGAGTTGGTGCAATCATATCAACATCCAACCCCTTTATTATTTCCAGATGCCTGTTAATGATTTTCCGGAAGGGCATCATGATCTCTGCATAATACCTCTTTGCCCCTTCATATACCTTTGCCTCATTATTTGCAAAGAGGCTGCTTGATGCAAAGTGGGATCCAAGGAAGTCGCCGGAAAAGAGTATCTTATCCTCCCTGCTGTATGTAAACATTGTCTCAGGCCAGTGTACCCAGGGGGCGAGGATAAACTCTAAAGTCCTGTCTCCCAGGGAAATGGTTGACCTGTCTGTTACAGTCAAAAACTTTTCATCATTAATGCAAAGGAGGTCTTTCAGCATCTCCCTGCATTTCTGGTTAGTTACGATCAGGGCATCCGGGTGAAGCTCAAGTATTTTAGGTATGGTACCTGAATGGTCCTGTTCCGCATGATTCGCGATAATGTAATCTATCTTTTTTACCTCTGCCTTCTGAAGATTTGTAAGAAGCTCTACTTCCCTGGCAGGGTCAACGGTGTCCACAAGAACTGTTTTCTCACTCCCCTTTATCAGGTATGAGTTATAGCTCGTTCCATGCGGCAGAGGGATGAGTTCATCAAACAGTCTCCTGTGCCAGTCTATAGAGCCTACAGCATACACACCGGGTTTTAGTTCTCTGACTGCCATCTTTACACCTCCTCCTCAAACAATTCCTTTTCTGCCCCGCAGTCCGGGCATACCCAGTCATCCGGCAGTTTATCAAACGGTGTTCCCGGCTCTATGCCGGAACCAGGGTCACCCATTTCCGGGTCATAGATATAATCACATACCGTACATACATACCTTTTCATTTTCTTCTCCTGAATTTTGTTTATCTTTCTATCTTATATTAATCATCTTCAAACTTCAATATTGTGAGGGTTCCTGTTGAAATCCAGTCCAGACAAAGCTGAAACTTGAGGACATGGAAATGGGGCAGGTGCTGGAGATGTTTCTTGATGATGGATAGCCTATGAGGAATGTCCCCCGTAGCGTTAAGGCTGAAGGTCGAAAGATAATTGGCGTTGAGAAACTTCCTGATGAAACATATAAGATCCTGATTCGAAAAGAAAGCGAATAATACGCTGAGCTTACCTCTGGAAACGTAGTTGAGCGGACGGCTTTGTAAAAAGTTCCAGGTGCAAGGCGCGCAAATCCTGAGGAATGAGGCGTACTTTGTTGCTACGCCGCAATGACGAAGGATGCAGCGCAACGCCGCAGATGGGGCTTTTTACAAAGCCGTCAAAATAGAGGGACCCTCATCAGGTTTAATAGGACCTGATGAGGGTTTAGGAAAGGAGGATGGTTTGTGACTTTTTTTCTTAATCTTGAGTTAAGTATATATATCCAACATTAAGGTAACATTAAAAAAGCTTGCAGGAATACCACAGGTAATATCAGAATATTGAGGGGAGCATAAACTCAGTACTGCAGTTGGGACATATGACCCTCCTGTTTGACCTGCGCCATATTGTGTACATTATCCCCGGAAAAATCAGAAGCCAGAGCAAGCCTTCCATCATGGGTGAACCTGGTGAAAAAACTATGCCTATCCCGTGATGATGACATGATGGGCAATCAATCATTTTTGCTGCCATAAAACCTCCTTTGTTGGTTGATGCTGAAAAACGCCCATTTGCGGCGTCAGGACTTCGGGTTCTACACCTCAACGTACAAAAAAGTACGCCTCGGCTTGAACCCTTGTCCTTCCTTGCACCTGGGCATTTTTGAGCATCAACCGGATTATCTTAGAGTTAATGTTTGTGTATATGTACCGGCGCCATAAAAACAAGAACGGACAGTCTTTCCGGGCCCGGGTTTGATATACCATGTTCCTGACCTGAGGGTGCAATTACAATCTGGTTCTCGCCGAGGGTCTGTTCTTCTCCTCCGATTTTTACAGTTGCCTTTCCGCTAATGACCATGTAGATTTTGTCTGAATCATGATGAGTATGAGGCTTCTGCCCCTGGCCTGGCTCAAGCGCGTAGACATCACATAGTACAAGTTCAGTTTGAAACAGATTTATCTTCTTCATCTTCTCAGAAGAAAATTCTGCTGCGTTCCTTATGTCTTTTATATCCATTATGTGTTTCCTTTCTTTTTTAATATTTTAATATCTTGAGGATGCTTTCTAAAAGATATATAATTATAACATGAAACTACTAAGAAAAATATTGTTTGTTCTGAGTGTTAGTTTATGCAGTATTTTGTTGCTGAATACTGCTCATGGGGAGGATTCAATAGACTCGATTAAATGCCCCCCTGTTATTAAGATTACCTCTTCCATTCCGGCAAATGGGTCTACAGGAAATCCTGTTGATGTTCCGATTGTGTTTAACTGGGATAATGCGGTCTTAAACTATCTTACCAATGGACTGCGAGATCTGAAGCCGGCACTCGATTCAATAAACATTGCGGGAGGGAGATATGGGATGGGGACTTTGTTAACCACAGAATGGGGGATAGGAGGAACTGTTAAGTGGGATGATGCTGGGAAAGAAATAATTACTACAGAAGCTCCTCTGGAGCCTGGAACACATTACCGTGTGTGGACTTATCTTTATCTTACCCTCAGAAATGACAAGGTGATACACTGCCGCAGAATCGGGGGGGAGGTAAGTTTCAGGACAGCCGGGAAACCTCCTGAAGATGGGAACCCTGTACGGAATGTTGATCTTTCAGGACTCTACAATGGTGATGAACGTGGTGACGGAAATCTCCGCGGGCCAATCTTAAATATTGAAAATTCTCTGCGTCTGATTACTGTTAAAGATTCTGCTTTGGGTAAGGTGAGTTTTGTGGCATACAATGGGATTCCTTTGATGCGAAAGGGAGATATGGTTCAGATAGATAAATTTAAGGTTGGTGATATTGTAGAAGTTACCTTTACAGGCGGGAGGGCAGTTATGGTTCAGGTAAATCAGTAACCATTCTACTTGACGTAGAAAGATACTGGTGGTATCACTCATGACAGATAATGTGTAATGTGTGATGAGTAATAGGTAAGGGGTGATTACCATGGTGAAGAAACGTCTTATGCAGACTTTTAAACCGCACAGAACAGGGCTTGGAAGGGTGCTTGGAGACATTGAGAAGGCTGTTATGGATGTTATATGGAATAAGGATGAGGCGACTGGCCGTGAGATATTTGAGGAGGTAGGAAAAGAGAAGAACCTTGCATTTACCACAGTTCTCACAGTTATGGACAGGTTGATGAAGAAAGGCTTAATTAAGAGGATGAAACATGATAAGCTGTTTGTTTATACTGCGACTATGTCGAGGGATGACTTTGTAAGACATGTGTCTCAGGAGGTATTGCAGGGTATATTTGATATATCGTCGGGTTCTGTTGCATCTTCTTTTGTTGACATACTTTACAAAACTAATCCTGAGCATCTCGAGAGCTTGACAAGGTTTATAGAGGAAAAGAAGAGGTCATCCAGAGCCTAATGTGTCATTATCCATAATAGAGATACAGTACCTGTTAGTACTCCAATTATGCCAAATATGATAGCATTAATTTTCCCTCCGAGAGGGATTATATGCTTATAAACCCAAATCAGGCCGTAAAATCCTTTCCACTTGGTTTCAAAGAAATAACTCAGTATTGAATAAAAACCCCACGATAGCATCAATAATCCCCAAATAAAAAGGGTTGCATTACTTAGAGAGATAAAACCTCTACCTGTATTTGAATTGAGCGCCCTTATACTAATTTCACTAATGCCTATTACGAACAGCACAGCAAGTACCGCCCA
>JAHFER010000076.1 GCA_023248365.1 Nitrospirota bacterium | reverse complement strand
CTCACCAAGCGGGATAAAGACATCATCCTCTCTTGTCATAATAACCTTTGCGCCGAGCTTGTCCTCAACAAGCTGTCTGAGCCGGTGTCCTACATCAAGCACAACATCCTTCTCCTGAAGACCATGTTTCCCCTTTGCACCCGGGTCCTTTCCACCGTGTCCAGGGTCTATTACTATTAGCTGAGGTGATGCCTTATTGCTATAATTATTAATAGGAGGGGTTTCTTTGACATTGCTTTCCTTAACAGGCTTTTCACTGTAAATATCTACAATCAACCTGTCAGGAGATTTAAGCGTATATACTTTATAATCTGCGGAATGTGACAATTCTAAAACTACCCGGACAGTATCATTGTCATGCTGTGCCGCTCTTACCTGTTTCAAAACACTGTTATCCACCTGCAATGGCCGGATGTTACCGGAAAGGCTGGTATTATTGATATCCAGATAAATCCTTTCAGGATTTGACAGGTGCTTTTCATTGTAGGCTGAAGGATTGTTCAGGTCTATAATTATTCTCGTATAATCTGATTCCTGGGAATAATGAATATTGCTCAGGACTGTTGGTTCTTCTGAAGATTTCGCCCTGCTCTGATTAAGGAAAGATATTAAAGGAAAAAATAAAGAAAATACTACAATTATTGAGTACTTCCGCATGTCTTATAAGTATCTTAAATGCCCGTAATTGTCAACAAAAAAATAAAACTTTTATATTTTGCTTGACGCCGGTTATCTATAAGATTTACAATAAGTTCTAAATTATCTCAACAGAGGTAATGGCCTTTAAACAAAGGAGGCTCAATATGTTTGGATTAGGTATGCCTGAACTTTTAGTAATCCTTGTAATCGCTCTGGTTATTTTCGGGGCTGAGAAACTCCCCAAGATTGGTGAGGGACTTGGCAAAGCTGTCAGTGGATTTAAAAAAGGTCTCGCTGAAGGTTCAAAGATGGAAGACGAAAAACAGGTTCCAGAAAAAAAGACTACCGCAGAGTAATGCTGCATTCCCTATCAATGTAGGAGAGGAAAATGTTTGGGATAGGAGCGCCGGAACTGATTGTAATCCTGGTCCTTGCCCTGATTGTAATAGGGCCAAAGGACTTACCAAGGATCGGCAGAGAATTGGGAAAGGCCTATAAAGATTTTAAACATGCCGCAGATGAGATAAAGGATAGCATTACGAAAGAGATCGAAGATGCAGGAAAAGAGGTTGAACATACATCCCCGGAAAACAAAGAAGACAAACCCCCATCTATAGAAACGCACCAGAATAACTTTAAATGAAACACCCACCTATACCTGTTCTGTGTTTTGTAGGCACCTCTAACAGCGGCAAAACTACACTCATAACAAAGGTAATAAGCCTGCTCACACAACGGGGCTATAACGTTGCAACAGTAAAACATACCCATAAAGAATTTCAAATGGACTCAGAGGGCAAGGATAGCTGGAGACACATGGCCGCGGGGGCAAAGACTGTACTTTTGGCATCACCGACACAGTTCGCCTTATTTTCAGAAACAAGGCATGAATTAACTATAGAAGATGTGCTCGAAAGATTTATTAACAGCGATACAGACATTCTGATAGTTGAAGGATTTAAGAAAGACAAATATCCAAAGATTGAGGTTAACAGAAAAGGTGTATCAGGTAACTTAAGATGCATCAGTGACCCTTCGGTTATAGCGATTGCAACAGATGATTCACCTGATATAAAAATTCCACGATTTGACATAAATAATGCAGAAGGCATAGCAGATTTTATTGAACACAGGCTTTTAGAAAATAAGGAGGATTAACTAATGATAAAGGTAGCAGTACTAACAATGAGTGACAAGGGTTCACGGGGAGAGCGGGAGGATGAAAGCGGAAGGCTGATATGCGAAATGGTAAAGGAGATATCAGGTGAAGTGATAACACATGAGGTTATACCTGACGAACAAAAGATAATTGAAGAACGGCTTAAACACTTTGCAGATAATCTGAGGGCAGATGTAATAATTACAACAGGCGGAACCGGTGTTAGTCCAAGAGATATAACTCCGGAGGCCACAAGGAATGTCTTAGAAAAGGAGATACCCGGACTTGCCGAGGTGATGAGGGCTGAAGGATGCAAAAAGACAATAAGGGCGGCTATCTCACGCGGGCTTGTAGGGATAAGGGGAAGGACTCTGATAGTTAATCTTCCTGGAAGTCCAAAGGGCGTAAAGGAAGGCATGAACGTAATCCTCAGCACAATTCCTCATGTGGTTGAAAAGATGCAGGGGGATGAGGGAGAATGCGCACGGTAATGCTATGCATTACACTTGTAACTAATAACTATAAACAAAAATAACCACAGAGACACAGAGGCACGGAGTTAATTGAAAAATTACAGAGGAAAATAAATTTTTGATTTTTGATTTGTAATTTTGCATTTTTATTTTTAATATTTGACTTTTCTCTGTGTCTCAGTGACTCTGTGGTTAATTACATTTTTAGAGTGTGGAATGACAGGGATTATTTTGGTTGGCGGGAAGAGCAGAAGGATGGGACAGGATAAGGCATTTATGTCTGTTGGAGGGAAACAGGTATTCCAAAGGATACTGGATGTCTTTGAGATCTTATTTGACGAGATTATGATAGTAACAAATAAGGAAGGAAGATTTTCAGGATACGGTTATCCTGAAATAGTTGATCTTATACCTGACAGCGGACCTATGGGAGGGATATATACCGGTTTATCTTATGCAAAATCTGACAATATATTTGTGGCCTCCTGTGACCTGCCATTTATACATCCATCACCTGTTAAGACGATTATAACTGAGGCTTCTGATTATGATATAGTAGTCCCTGAAATCGGTGGAAGGCTGCATCCGCTTCATGCAGCGTATAGCAAGAGATGTATGCCGTTAATACTTAAACGGCTTGAGAGCAAAGAATTTAACATAACAAGGTTTATAAATGAGCCACACGAACTCTCTGTAAAGAAGATTCAGATGAGTGAGTTAGCCCAGGAAGAGACGTGGGAAAAATCAGTATATAACATGAATACTCCGGAGGAGTGGCTTAAAGCGGACGGCTTTGTAAAAAACTCCAGGTGCAAGGCGCGCAAATCCTGAGGAATGAGGCGTACTTTGTTGGTACGCCGCAATGACGAAGGATGCAGCGCAACGCCGCAGATGGGGCTTTTTACGAAGCCGTCAATTATGGAAAGGGGGGAAGGAATCATGAGGTCAGTAGAAGAGGCATTAAAGACGGTTCTTGATAATACAAAGGTGCTGGGAACTGAGAGGATCCCAATTCAGGATTCACTGGATCGTGTGCTGGGAGAAGACGTTTACAGCAACATATATCTTCCACCCTGGAATAACTCTGCAATGGACGGCTATGCAGTCAGATGGGAAAACATCAAAGACACACAGAAAGACAATCCTGCAAAGCTCAAGATAGTGGGTGATATACGCGCAGGGCTTATGCCTGACAAGCCTGTAGGAGACGGCGAGGCAATAAGGATTATGACAGGCGCACCAGTACCGGATGGCGCTGATACTGTAATCAGAGTAGAAGACACAAAAACTGAAGAAAAGATTGTAAGTATATTCAAGGCCGGCAGGCAAGGAGAGAATATCAGGAAAAAGGGAGAGAACGTAAAAAAGGGCGATTTAGTCCTCACTAAAGGAACCTCCATTGGCCCAGGACAGTTAGGCAGTATGGCGATGTTAGGAAAACCTGTTGTAACAGTACACAGAAAACCTGTAGTAATGGTTATGTCAACCGGCGATGAACTGGCAGACTTAGATGAGGCCCTCACAGAAAACAAAATACCCAATAGCAATAGTTATACTGTTGCCTCACAGGTATTGGAGGCAGGCGGCATTCCGCACGTCCTCGGCATAGCAAGGGATAATAAAGAGAGTCTCAGGGAAAAGATAGGCCAGGGGCTTGAAGGAGACATGCTGATTGTATCAGGCGGTGTCTCAGTTGGTGATTATGACTTTGTAAAAGATATATTAAAGGAATACGGGATTGATATGAAGTTCTGGACTGTAGGCATAAAGCCCGGACACCCGATAGCCTTCGGCTTAGTAGGAGATAAACCTATATTCGGTCTTCCGGGAAATCCGGTATCTACAATGGTGACATTCGAGGTCTTTGCAAGGCCGGCAATTCAGAAGATGTGCGGACACACTGATCTATTCAGGGCTGTTGTTGATGCTATTGCAGAGGAAGAGTTCAGCGACCGTCCGGGACGCACACACTACGTCAGGTCCATAGTAAGTTATAAAGATGGAGAATACTATGTGAAATCTACAGGAACCCAGGGAAGCGGCGTCCTCATGTCCATGGCATATGCCAATTGCTTTATGGTACTCCCGCCTGACAAGGAAAAGGTATTAGCAGGTGAAATTGTAAAGGTACAATTGCTGGGAAGACCCATAAGTTATGAAACACAGCCTCTTGAATATAAGACAATAAAAAAAGATCATGGGCATGATTGCTGTTAGACATGGACGATAAAAAACCACTTAACCGGAGACAGTTCTTTAAAAGCGCCTTTGCAGATATTGCCAGAGCAGCCTTAGAGTTCAACAGGGAAAAGAAAAATTTAATTCCCAAAGTAAGGAAGATCCTGCGGCCTCCTGGCGCTGTCGAAGAATCCCTGTTTAACAAGCTCTGCACGGCATGTAATGAGTGCATCAAGGTCTGCCCTCACTTCTGCATCAGGGGATCGGATTCTGAGGAAGAAGCTCGTATAGGCACACCAATCTTAATAGCGGATAAAGCAGGTTGTAAACAATGTCCTGACCAGCCATGTATTACATCATGCAGGGACGGGGCATTGAGACCTGTTCAAGATGAAACAGTATCATCAATAGGGCTTACAGATAAATGGTAATTGATAAAAAGAAGATTACAGCCATCCTGCTCATCATAGTCTCAATCCTGATTTTATATGGTGTACACTTAGTATTTCAGCCGTTCTATATTTCCATACTGTGGTCTGTAATTTTAGGTGTCACGTTCTGGCCTGTTTACAGCAGGGCGCTTTCCATTCTTAAAGGTAAGGCATCCCTCAGCGCTATAATTGTTATTATAGGTATCATCCTCTTTTTTCTTATTCCGGCAATACTTATAGTAGAATCCCTGATTACCCAGATTACATTTGCATACCAGGCATTACAACCGCTTATACCTGAGCTTCTTGATAAACTTTCAAATATTATCCCCATCAAAGATTTTTCGATAAGAGAGACCATAATAAACAATTACAAAGACCTTGGAAATTTACTCATAACCTACTTTACTTTTGCGACCGGAAATATCCTGGCAATTGTTTCCCAGTTTCTCGTATCCATACTTATCCTGTTTTTCATATTCAGGGACGGGAAAGGTTTTCTTAATATGATAAAGTCTACTGGAATCATGCCAGACCGGGAGGTTGACCTTTTTATAAAAGAGACAGGAGATGTAATCATAGCAGTGCTTTATGGAGTTGTACTGACAGCAATGATTCAGGGTGCATTAGGCGGCTTTGGCTTCTGGGTACTGGGACTTCCTGCCCCTGTCTTGTTCGGTACATTGATGTTTATCCTGGCGCTAATTCCTTTAGCAGGCACGCCAGTGGTATGGCTTCCGGCTTCCATTTGGTTAATATACAATGGTAGTTTGGGAAAAGGGATATTCCTGCTTGCGTGGGGTATTTTTGCTATCAGCATGATAGACAATTTCCTCAGACCATATTTCATCAGCAAAAAATTAGGATTCCATGGACTGTTATCATTTATTGGAATAATAGGGGGAATGATCGCCTTCGGATTCATCGGTGTATTTCTTGGGCCTTTACTTATTGCCATTCCTCTCAGATTATGTGAACTCTATCTAAAGGAGGAGGTTTAAATGGAATATAAACACACAAATAACCTGATTGACGAAATAAGCCCATATCTCCTACAGCATAGCCATAACCCTGTGGACTGGTATCCATGGGGAGAGACAGCTTTCAATAAGGCAAAGTTAGAGAATAAACCTGTATTTCTTAGCATTGGATATTCTGCCTGCCACTGGTGTCATGTTATGGAAAAGGAGTCTTTTGAAAATGAAGAGATAGCCGCAATAATGAATAAATACTTTATTAATATAAAGGTGGACAGGGAAGAGCGGCCTGATATAGATGAACTATTTCAGTATTCCCTTCAGTTATTTGGCGGAAACGGCGGGTGGCCGCTTACCATATTCCTGACCCCTGAAGGAAAGCCCTTCTTCGGCGGTACTTACTTCCCGCCTGAGGACAGGCAGGGAATCAAAGGGCTGCCTGATGTGCTTCATGCCGTGGCAGAGGCTTACCGGGACAGGAGAAAAGAAATAGAAACAACTACCATTGGTATCAAGGATATATTAATCAAAATAAATAACAAAACCTCATTTGAAGAAGACCTTAATATCTCTGACTTAGATAACGCCTCTTCAAAAATACTCAGAATTGCTGATCTGACACACGGCGGTTTTGGTACTGCGCCAAAGTTTCCAAATACGACCCAGTTGGCACTGCTCCTTAAATATTATAAAAGAACCGGAGAACCTCTTTACTTAGATGCTGTTAAAGGCACGCTGCATAGTATGGCAGAAGGCGGGATATACGATCAGATTGGAGGCGGATTTCACCGCTACTCTGTTGATGAACGATGGCTCATTCCTCATTTCGAGAAGATGCTTTATGACAATGCGCTACTTTCAAGGCTATATTTAGATGCCTGTAAAGTTACTTCCGACCCTGGCTATAAGAGTATTGCAGAAGAGACTTTGAATTACATGCTCAGGGAGATGTATCACACAGGCGGAGGATTCTACTCCTCTCAGGACGCAGACAGCGAGGGAGAGGAAGGGAAATTTTTCGTATGGTCAAAGGAAGAGATAGAATCTGTTACAGGTGATGATGCAGAGATTATCTGCCGCTATTATGGTGTTACTGAAGATGGTAACTTTGAGGGGAAAAATATCCTGCATGTAGACCGTGGACTAAAGGCCCTTGCACATGAGTTTGATATACCTGAGGAGAGGATAAGGAAGATTTTAAATAGTGGCAAAGAGGCATTATTTACAAAGAGGGAAGAAAGGACAAAACCTTTTAAAGATACAAAAATATTAACAGGATGGAATGGCCTTGCAGTTTCTGCATTTATAGAGGCGTACAATGTAACCGGCAAAGACTCATATCTTGATACAGCAAAAACAACGCTTAATTTCATTAAATCTGAACTATACGGGGAAGACAAACTCCTGCATGAGTGGAAAGAAGGGGTTTCAAAGGGTAATGCAGATATTAATGACTACGCATTTCTTATAGCCGCGATTATTGATATGTTTGAGGTATCTTTTGATGATGAATATCTACTCTGGACTGAACAACTTGCCGGCGCTATGATTGATGTTTTCTTAGACAAAGAACGGGGAGGCTTTTATAGTTCAGCCGGAGATGATAATGTAAAGT
>JAHFER010000075.1 GCA_023248365.1 Nitrospirota bacterium | reverse complement strand
CTGGATGTAGACTCAGTTCCTATAAATTTTCTCATGCCCTTTCAGGGAAGTCCTCTGTCCAATGCTACCCCTATAAGTCCGTTTGAGGCACTCAAGATAATTGCCTTGTTCAGACTTTCAATGCCTAATATTGAAATAAGGATTTGCGGTGGTAGAATCACTGCCCTGCGTGAACTTCATCCGCTTATTTTTTCCGCAGGGGCAAATGGAATGATGATTGGCAATTACCTTACCAAAGGCGGAAGGGAACCCAATAAAGACCTCCAAATGCTCAGTGACTTAGGTCTTGAAATTGAAACACACATGCAAGTTATATAGTGTCCGGATGCGGGCAGTTTCTAATAATATCCACGTATCGGGTTCAGAACGTATATTATATGAAGCCAATCTTGGAAAAGTTTTTATAGAACTGATTTCCAGGGCATTATCTTCTTACGCCCCTCCTGAAAAGATATACATAAATGTGGATACAGTTGAGCCGGAAACAATTAAGTATATCGAATCACTCGACATTAAGACTATAACATCTCCCTCATGTGAGAATGCGGTAAAAACCGCAAAAGGAATTTTGGAATCCACCGGGATTAAAACAGGGGTGATAGAAAATGCTGTCAATCTCCTGAAATCAGGTCCGGCCCCTGAAGGTAATAATATGCGTGGTGCAATTATAATGGATTATTTAACAGGCAAAAGGATTGAGCCTGATTTAAGTAGAGGGGTAAGGGTTTCAAGGATTGATTATTCTAACGAGGCAAGGCAGCTCATTAAGAAAGAATTACAGAGGCATGACATCTTCCATGAACGGGTAATAGATGCAGCTGCAATTGCAACAAAGGTGTGCAGTAGAAACGAGACTATTGCAGAACTTTGCTGGTCTGATAATCCGGAATATACAACGGGATATGTTGCCTCTGAAAAAAACGGCTATGTACGAATCACAAACATGAAGGAAAAGGGTTCAACAAGAGGCGGGAGGATTTTCTTTGTAAATACTGACAGATTATCATTAGACGACTATATAATCTTTCTGGAAAAACAGCCTGTTATCATAAATAAAATCGGACAAGTACATGCGCCTTAAAGATTTAGAAGAAGAGCTATGTCTGCTGAAGGCACAGTCATTATACAGAAATCTGAAGAGGATTGACTCTCCTCAATCTGACATGGTTACTATTGACGGAAGGGAACATATATCACTCTGCTCGAATAACTATCTCGGACTTGCAAACCACAGGACGCTGAAAGATGCCGCCATTTCAGCCGCAGAAAAATATGGAACCGGCGCTGCTGCATCAAGGCTCATATCCGGCAATATGGCGCTGCACGAACGATTAGAAAGCATCACAGCATCTTTTAAACAAACAGAAGATGCACTTATTTTCAACACAGGATATATGGCCAATACAGGAATCATTCAGTCCCTTGCTTCAGACAAGGATGTCATTTTCAGTGATGAGTTAAATCATGCCAGTATAATTGACGGATGCAGAATGAGCAGGGCAACGGTATTTATCTATAAGCATAGGGACGTAGATAATCTGAGATTACTATTGGCAGGGTCTAAAGGCTTTGGAAAGAAGATTATAATCACTGAAAGTGTATTCAGTATGGATGGAGACATTGCCCCGATACCTGACATAAAAAATGCAGCCATTGAGCATGATGCAATACTGATAGTTGATGATGCCCATGCCACAGGCGTATTGGGAAAAATCGGAAGAGGTTCATCAGAGCATTTTGGAATCAAGCCTGATGCCGGCCTGCTCCAAATACAGATGGGCACATACAGTAAGGCATTAGGATCTTTTGGCGCCTACATTGCCGGACCAATGGTTCTTAAGGAATTTCTGATTAACAAGGCAAGGTCTTTTATATATACAACAGCTCTCCCTCCAGGAGTATTAGGCGCGTCCATTGCATCAATAAAAATTATTCAGGAAAATGATACCCTTTTGAAAAGATTATGGGATAATACAAGATTTTTCAGAGAAAGGCTTAAGGGTCTTGGTTTCAATACATTAGATAGTGAAACCCCAATTATTCCAGTTCTCATAGGAAGTGCAGAAGACACCATACAATTTTCTGAAAGATTATTTCAGGAAGGAATATTTGCCGCACCAATACGACCACCCACAGTCCCTGAGGGGAGTTGCAGAATAAGGACAACCATAACCGCCGCTCACAGTGTCGGGAACATAGAATATTGTACAGAGATTTTTGAAAAGGTGGGGAAAGAGTTGCGGATTATATGAAGAAGGTAGTTCTTATAACAGGCGCTTCCCGCGGTCTTGGCCGTGCGCTTGCACTGCACTTTTCCGGTGCAGGATGCAGAGTGGTTATAAATTATCTGAACAATAAAGAGGCAGCCCTGCAAGTTACAGAAGAAATCAGAAATAATGGCGGAGAGGCTCTACCCTGTTATGCTGACGCAGGATGTGCAGAAGATGTAAATTCCATGGTTGAAGTAATAGTGAAGAAGTGGGGGATGATAGATATTTTAATAAATAACGCAGGTAAAACAGACGACAATCTCCTTCCGATGGTCGAGACAAAAGAATGGGAGGATGTACTTAGAACAAACCTTACCGGTTCATTCAATACAATAAGGGCAGCGGCAAATGTAATGGTAAATAAGGGGCATGGCCATATCATCAATATCTCATCATACAGCGGTGTAAAAGGAAGAGCAGGACAGTCGGCATATTCAGCATCTAAATCCGCGCTGATTGGCCTGACAAAATCAGCGGCTTTGGAATTGGGCAAATACAATATACAGGTAAACGCAGTAATACCAGGATACATGAACACAGACATGACAGGAAATTTATCTGAGCAAATAAAGAAAAAAATCATCTCCTCAAATATATTAAACCGGGAGCAAAACATAGTAGAAGTCGCTGAGTTTATATATAACCTCTCCCTGATGAAAAATGTATCAGGACAGGTGTTTAATCTGGACAGCAGAATACTGTAAATGAATGGTATCTTTATCACGGGGACTGACACAGGCGTCGGCAAGACATTAGTGACAGCCGGACTTGCCGCAGCGCTTAGAAAACGTGGAATCAATGCAGGCGTTATGAAACCTGTTCATACAGGCTGCAAAACAAAAAACTCGAGGCTAATCCCTGAAGACTCCATTCAACTTATTAAAGCAGCCGCTGTTGATGACCCGGCTGAACTAATTACCCCATACATCTTCAAAGAGCCGGTTGCACCCTATGTAGCTGCTGAAGAAACAAACACAGTCATAGATATTGGAAAGATAATAAAATCATTTAAGGCACTATCTAAACGACATGAATTCATGCTGGTCGAAGGGATAGGAGGTGTTATGGTTCCAATAAAAAAAGGCATCTATGTCGCAGACCTTATAAAAAAACTATGCCTCCCTGCGATTATTATAACAAGGCCTGACCTTGGCACCATCAACCACACACTGCTTACAATTAATTATATGAAAATGAAAAAAATACCCATTACCGGGATAGTAATAAATTACATGAAAAAGGGGAGGAACACGCTTGCAGAAAAGAGATGCCCAGCAATATTAGAGAAACTTTCAGGCATACCTGTGATTGGAATAATTCCCTGTATTTCAATGAAAAACCCGGTCAATCATAACTCGTTTGAAAAACTTGCTGATGTTCTTCTTAATCCACTCTTGTAACAATATGCATTTTCTATTAAAATACAGTTGCCTGAATTTATTGTGCATTCCCACTGTAGTTTCCCCCGTACACCAATACGGGGTGGTAGAGACATAAGGAGGTAACAATGCCTATATACGAATACAGGTGTAATGACTGCAAAAAAAGGATTACACTGCTGATACTGGATCGTTCTATTCAACCGTTATGCAGCCTTTGCGACGGTAGCAATCTTACAAGACTGCTGTCAAGGTTTGCCTCACCAAAATCTGAAGAGGCAAGACTTGAATCAATGGCTGACCCTTCTAAATGGGGAGATCTTGATGAAAATGACCCTTCAAGTATGGCAAAAGTAATGAAGAAAATGGGTAAGGAATTTGGAGACGAGCTTGGCGAGGACTTTGAAGAGGAGTTAGAAACGGCTGTAGAAGAAGCAGCACATGGAGAAATTCCTGCCGGAGAAAATATGGCTCCTGATATATAAAAATAGGAGTCAAATTTTAGGATTTAATTTTTGGATTAAATATTCACACAAAGACACAAAGAACACAAAGAAATATAAAATTTATAAAGCCTTTCCCCTTTGTGTCCTTCGTGCCTTTGTGTGAGAATAAGATTTTCACATGAAACCACTTATACACTCCTACTTAATCAACGGCCCATTTAATGATCCCGGACTTTACATTGAAATAAAATGGGAAAAGAGGGCCATACTTTTTGACCTTGGCGATAACTCATCTCTCGAACCATCAAAACTACTCAAAGTTTCTGATGTCTTTATCTCTCATACCCATATGGATCACTTTGCAGGATTCGACCATCTTTTAAGACTGCTTCTAAGGCGTGAAAGAGGACTAAGGATTTACGGCCCCGCAGGGATTATTGATAATGTTGAAGGTAAGTTAAAGGGGTACACATGGAATCTCGTGGATGGGTATCAATTCATACTTCATGTTTCTGAAGTTTATCCTGATAAGATAAAAAGGGCTGAGTTTTATGCGAATGATGGCTTTAAACGCCGTGAGTTATCTCCTCTCCCATTTTCAGGCACTCTGTTGGAAGAAGATATGTTTACAATCTCAACCTGCCATTTAGACCACAAAATAATATCACTGGGTTTTAGCATAAAGGAAAGGTTCCACATCAATATAAATAAGGACAAACTTGATTCATTAGGGCTTCCCGTAGGCCCCTGGCTAAGAGATTTCAAAGAGGCAATATGGCAGGGAAAATCTGAAGATGAAAACTTTATTATACCATCAGAGGAGGTTGCTGAAAATCACGCAAGAGTATTCCAGTTAGGGGTACTAAAAAACAGTATAGCAACAATAACAGAAGGACAGAAAATATCTTATATTGTTGATTCCATTTATAGCGCTGAAGACGCCGGGAAAATAGTGCAACTGGCACAAGGCTCTGACGTTATGTATTGTGAGGCAGCCTACCTCGACCAGGATATAGACCTTGCTTCGGAACGGTATCACCTTACAGCAAAACAGGCCGGTGACCTTGCCAGGAGCGCCGGAGCAAAAAAGCTCGTCATTCTCCATTTTTCGCCAAGATACAAAGATGATCCTTCCTCTTTATATAAGGAAGCTTTGCAAGCATTTACATGCAGTTAGACATAATACTTCATGCAACGTGTTATGGTGTGATCTTTTTTAATAAGGGTATGCCAACCTTCTCAGGAAAATGTTCAGAAATACCATTCAGCATATGTCCAAACTTTTTCTCTTTTGTCTCCAGGTAAAAACGGTTGTGTTTATTCGGGGGGATAATCAATGGAATTCGCTCTGTTATTTTTACTCCATATTGTTCTAGTTCGGCTATCTTATGCGGATTGTTTGTCATAAGCCGTACTGACTTTATCTTCAATGATCTGATAATATGTGCTGCAACACTGTACTCTCTTTCATCATCACGGAAACCAAGCGCTATATTAGCCTCCTTTGTATCAAGCCCCTCTTCCTGCAGTGCATATGCCTTAATCTTATTACTAAATCCTATACCTCGCCCCTCCTGCCTGAGATATATTAGTACCCCTGCCTTCTCCTTTCTTATAATACCCAGGGCAGTAATAAGCTGGTCATGACAATCGCACCTAAGAGAACCAAAGACGTCTCCTGTGAGACACTCTGAGTGCAACCTCACAATCACATTCTCCTGATTAATTATATTTCCATGAACAAGGGCAGCATGGTCTTTGTTATCGAGATTATTATAGAAGGCGATGGTTTGAAACTGTCCATACCTTGTGGGAAGGTCGGCAACCGCAGTTATGCGCCCGCATATCTTGTCACGCCCGATTCCTTCACATTCATGCTCCCGGTTTTCAGAGAGCAGGTTAATTATGTCGCTCTTCGTTAATCCTTTTACTGGGTCTTTCATGAAAATACCTCGGTTGGGAAAAATGGGTTGTGCATTAACTCTTCGCTGACGGTGGTAGCTGGCCCATGTCCGGGGAAAATACGCACAGTTTTATTCAGAGATAAAATCTTTGTCCTTACAGAGTTAAGTAAGGTTTTATATCCTGCTGTACTATAAGCCTTTCCTACTGAACCTGCGAACAGCGTATCTCCTGAGAAACAGTAACTTTGCGTAACATAACAGGTACTTCCCTGAGTATGTCCTGGTGTGGCTATAGCCATTACCTCAAGTAAACCTGCCTTGTATATTGATCCATCTCTCACAAAAAATACACCTTTACTTATATCTTTATCTATTTCTATATCCGGTTCTCTTTCAGGCAATCCTATAGATGCACCTGTAGACCTGCAAATCTCCATTAACCCGCCCGTATGATCAAAATGTCCATGCGTCAAAAATATATATATTAATTTCAATCCCTTATCTTTTAAACTCTCCAGCACCTTTCTACAATCATTCCCCGTATCAAAGGCAACGGCAACCCCATTTTTCTTATCTATCAAAATATAACCATTTACTTTGTACGAACCTATATTCCCTTTAATCATTATAACATTGCTTAACTCATCATTGGGAGATGTTGGAGATGGGTAATATTCCTCAGGATACCATTTTCCTTTTGCAATATCATTTAATTTAGGAGGAGATAGAACAAGTTCCCGTGAGATTATATTAAGTTCTGCATCCGACGGTTTATATGTGTATGCCTCTGTTTCTTCTAATAAGTTAACTGCAATATCAGTCCTGTCTGAAAATTGACGCAGTGTAAGCCCAAGACCTGTCCTTGCCTTCTTTACTATATCTCCCAACTCGTCTTCTAATGGTTCCTTATTCATCTGAAAATCCAGTTTTCAAATCCCCCCAAGCCCCCCTTTACTAAAGGGTGGGGAATTTTCTTTCCTTATGGCTTATGCCACATGGCTTAGGGCTCAGGGATTGTGCCTTACGCCTTACGCCTTCTGCCTTTCCATACATTCCACCTTCCTGGCAACTGTAAGAAATCCTGTATGAGCAACCATACGGTGGTCAGGCCTTACGCTGTTTTCCTCTATATGCCAGGTTCTAAAAAGCGTCTCTGATGTTTCTATTTGAATAAAATTGCCATTCTTCTTTAACGCGTCTACAACTCTTGAGACCTGTATGGTTGTGGGCAGGTAGCACAGATATATGCCCCCCTGTCTCAATGTGTTTGCCGCAGACTCTACAACTCTCCACGGTTCAGGGAGGTCTAAGATGACCCTGTCTATACCCTCATCACCAATACCCTCATAAATATCCTGATGCCTTATAATATGGTTGTCTCTATCCCCCATAAAAAGTCTGATATTCTCTGAGGCCCGGCTAATAAAGTCTTCACGAACATCATAGGATATTATAACCCCTCTGTCACCAACAGATCTAAGCAACGCCATTGTCAGG
>JAHFER010000074.1 GCA_023248365.1 Nitrospirota bacterium | reverse complement strand
TTCAAATTCGACATTGGAGAGAAAAATGAAGATATTTCAGGACTTGTCCGGTGGATCAAACCTATTGGAGATATATTCGCTGTAGGAGTCCAGTTTACAGAGGTCAGCAGGGAAACCCATCCCATGATATTTTCATACCTTGATTTTAATAATGCCAGTTAGCCCCCGTAGCTCAGTCGGATAGAGCAGCGGTTTCCTAAACCGTTTGTCAGCCGTTCAATTCGGCTCGGGGGCACCAATAAAACTTACTTTAATGTCAATGAATTACAGGGAATTACTTTTGAATTGGTCTGGACTTCCTTGACTCTTCTGCTAATTTCACGAAATTAATTGGGGAGAGATGTAAAGGACTAAATCCTGATCTTCGTGTTATATCAGCAATTGTTTCCCTGATATAAGGGAATAAAATAGCAGGACAATTAATTGAGGCTATTCTTACTAATTTCTGCTCATCAGGCACCTTAATAAAATGAAATTTACCAATTCCTTCAACTGCATAGGAGAATGGTGCATCCGTTTCTTTTTGACTAACCTCGACCGCAACCTTCAATTCTTTTTTCCGTTTATCATATTTATGGTCAATTTTTACAGAGGTCTTTAATACAATCGGTTTATTTTTTTTAGGTTTGAACTTTGAATTAACTCTAAACTCTATCTTATGAATACGAAAATCTGTAAAATCCATTTCCCAATCTTTAGGCAGCATAAAGTAATTCCTTATCCTGGTCGTTCTCCATAATTATTTCTTTTGATAAGTCATAATGGCTTGAGATATTTCCAAGTTCCATAGGTATATAATCAGTAGTAGATACTTTTGTAGTCATCGTTGTTTGTTCAGGCATAGAGGCAGGTAATATTTCTGCTATGTCCTGCAGCAGCTCTGGTCTTTTTGCCAAAAGACGAAGAATAGTATCCATGTTCTTACTTTGGGTTACTTGGCCATTCTCATAGCGAGCAAATGTCTTTTTAGCAACCCTCAAAATATCTGCCAATTTCTCCTGTGTCACATTCAGTTCTTCCCTGATAGCGCGAATTTCATCCGAAGCAAGAAGCCCATCAACCTTGCGACGAAAATCCGTCAAGATTTTCTCCGTTCTTCGTATTGTTTTATCGTCAACAAATTCTTCTCCACACTCGGGACATCCAAACACCTCATAATTAGGCACCGAGAAAGGTTTCCCCTTATAGGAAAACTTTTCTTCAACTAATTTATGGATAAGCTTACCTGATTGGCAAACTGGGCATGTACTTCCACTTTTATATCTCATTGGTCTCCCCCTTCATCCTTCTTAAATGACACCACTACCCCCTCATTATTGTTGGAAATTTGAAGTTTTATATATAGATCTATGTTGTTTTTTGAAGTCTTGTAAACATCTTGCCAAATACGTGTACTTTGGTGCGTTGTCATCGACTTGTAAATATCGGATTGTTTTAAATCTAAAATAGTATCTATAACTTCTGTCTCTGAAAAACCGAGCCCATTGGCGTCTTTCAGGCTTGAACGGGTAATAACTCGAGTTGCTGCATTTCTTATAAGTTCCTTCAATTTAGTAATACTATAATGTGCTTTTCTTTTTCCATTAAGAGGCCATAGAGAATATTATTATACTAAAATTTCCCTACAAGTAAAGGAAAAAGTATCATTATGATACTAATTAAGTAAATAATAACAGATTATGTGGCTATTATTGATAGATTTGCTTACATCTATTTTCATAAATTACCCATAATTTATAATTAGTTATAATCCCCCCTTTTTTTAGGCTTTAGGGGTTTCTTAATTTTCTCAATACCTGAATCCACCCTATCAAACGTAGTGCCAAGTTTTTCTCTAAGGTAGTCACGAACTTCTTTACGGCGAGGGTCACCATCCAGGTACCCTGACAATTCCTTTTGAGATATCCCCTGAATGTCCGCAACGATTGCCTTTAAAAACAGGCTTACAACCTCTGAGATGGAAACTTTCCTCGGAAGCTCTCCCAATGAATCATATACATCATCATCAATAGTCAAAGTCAATTTCTTTTTCATAATATCCCCCTATAGTTCATTTACATAGTAATCTAACACTAATAATAGTGCCTGTCAACTATATCTATAATCTTATTATATGCCAATACAATAATACGTGTTGCAGTTATACCTATTATATATCAAGTTATCAGGGCAGGGGGCGGTTTACCGCCCCCTGCCCTGATACCGACCTAATAACTCGCCAAGAATCATGAACGACCCTTGACAAAGGTTAACATGTAAGTTAACATATCTTATGTGAGTAGAACCATTACATTCTATAAAACATCTGATGGAGAATGCCCTATACAAGATTTTCTCGATTCACTGCCTGGAAAGGCTGCTCAGAAAGTAACATGGGTCTTAAAACTTATAGAGGATTTAGATATAGTTCCGTCTTCATATTTGAAGAAGCTTACAGGGACGGAAGAGATATGGGAATGCAGAATAACATTTGGCTCAAACACCTATAGAATATTTTGTTTCTTTGTAAAAAATTCTGTGGTCATATTAACACATGGATTTACGAAAAAGAGCCAAAAAACACCAAAGACAGAAATAGAAAGAGCAGAAGCCTATAGAAAGGATTTTCTGGAAAGGAGGCAAAACCATGAGTGACCTGAAAAAATATATCACCAAGAGAAAAAAGAGGGATAAGGATTTTGCCGCAGGATATTATGAAGGATACGAGGAGTTTAAGGTAGGGGTAATGCTCCGGCAAGCACGTGAAGCAGCAGGACTAACACAGGATGAACTTGCCCGCAGGCTTAAAACAAAGAATACCGCCATCTCACGGATAGAGAATCATGCAGAAGACATCAAACTGTCAACTTTAGAACGCGTTGCTTCAGCATTAGGGAAGCATCTCGAGGTTAAAATCGCCTGATGCTGAAGTCTGTTTCACATAATGACTTAACAAGTTAACACGAGGGGCAGAACTGAGTATAACAGGAGGTGATTTATAATGAAGTGCGTATTCTGTGGAGGCATGATAGAGAATAAAGTTGTTACATTCACTTATGAAGAGGAAGACAAACATCTCTTTGTAGAGCATGTCCCTGCTCTGGTTTGTAATAAATGCGGAGAGAAAATTCATTCTCCTGAAGTCACTGATAAGCTGCTGAAATTTGCAAAGGATGAGTTCAGACCTGTCAAAACTATAAATGTCCCAGTCTTTGATTTTGCAACTTTTTGAGTTCCCATAGGGACACTTCCAATATTAATATTTTAAATATGGGAAGTGTCCCTATAATTTCCAAAAACTAATTGTTACGCTGGAGGTGTTCCATCTTTAAATGCTTTTCGCATTTTTTCCCGAAATTCTGGTGTATCTGAATATCCGTGGACTTTTGTACCGTGTTGAACAACAGCCTTTATAAGTTCATCTTCAGTATCGGCGGATAATGCAACGGTACACTTAATGTCGCTCGGATAATCTCTACAATCTATATATTTTCTGGCCATGATTCCTCACCTCCTCCCTTTACAATTACTATAATAATTCTCTATGACAAAGGTTAGCACTATGAATTTATAAATGCAACTATATACTCATGACCTTTTTCAATATATTTACCAATATACCTCGCTTTGGATTTAATTTTATTTACAACGACTTAATCTTTATCCTAAAAACGGCACTTGAACCGCAGAGCACGCAGAGAACTTATGCTATAACAAGAAGATACAGAGATTCTCCTGTTCACCTTTTGGGTGTTTACCCTGTGAGCTTTATTTTATATAAATACCAAAAGGTTTTCTCTGCGGCCTCTGTGGTAAATGCTTTTTTTAGGCTCAATAATTTCATTCAAAATAATTCTTCCTTTTTTTTGCAGGCGGGATTAACATGAAGAAATAAAAAATCCCCCTGTGATAACACAGGGGGAAGCTATTAATCAATTATATTCGTTATATATATCAATTATAGTTATATTTTTGCAACATTGACGGCCTTAGGGCCTTTATCACCCTTTTCAACATCAAAGGTAACGGCATCACCCTCATTAAGGGTTTTGAAACCATCACCAGTGATAGCAGAATAGTGAACAAACACATCTCTGCCATCTTCACATGCGATAAAACCAAAGCCTTTTGATTCATTGAACCACTTCACAGTTCCTTTTGACATCTTTTCTACCTCCTTCCTCTCATTGTAAATTCTCGATCTATCCCTGGCCTGAAATAAAAAAAACCACAAAGCTAAACGTCACTTTGCGGTCTGCTCAAGGACAATAACTTCGATGAACTATTTTATAGCATGGTTAACAATCCTATGTCAAGCATTTTTCTCAAACATTTAAAATCACTAAATACCTCATTAAATACCCGGATGCCTCAATGTTATCTCCCCAGCAGCAGAATCGTACTTCTCGGATTAACAAGGTAAGTATCGGGGGGCGTAAGCAGCATCTCTTTCCCTGTATCAAGGAAGTCTTCTCCACTTCCCAGACTTGTGTCAATTACCCTATACCACATCTTACCTTCTTCAAGCTTGGGAATTTTAACATCCTGCACTGTATAATCCGCATTGAGAATAATAAAAAGCTGGTAGTTTCCTAATTTTGATATTACCTTCCCTCCATCAAGCCGGTAGCATAAGGTGCGCAAATCAGTGTCATCCCATGCAGGTTTGTCACCATATTTTCCAAACCAGGTAATATCAGGGATATGGTTGTCATTCAGATCGTTTCCCATAAAGAACTTCCGCCTCTGAAGGATTGTGTACCTCTTTGTAAAGGCGATGGTCTTTTTGAAAAATTCAAAGATGTCTGAATTCTTATTTACCTTATCCCAGTCAAACCAGCTTATCTCATTATCCTGACAGTATGCATTATTGTTCCCCTGCTGTGTCCTCATAAACTCATCCCCGCCGAGGATCATTGGAACACCTGATGAGAAAAGGAGACAGCAGATATAATTTTTAATAAGCTGTTTTCTGAGACTGACAATACCTGCATCCTCAGTTTCTCCTTCAGCGCCGCAGTTCCATGAGTTGTTGTCATTTGAGCCGTCATTATTATTCTCAAGATTGGCCTCATTATGTTTGGAATTATATGTAACAAGGTCGTTAAGGGTAAAACCATCATGACAGGTAATGAAATTGATGCTGTTATATGCAGACCTCCCGTCATCTCCATACAGGTCTGCTGAGCCTGTTAATCTAAAGCCCAGGTCCCTGACCTGACCTGCATCGCCCTTACCGAATTTTCTCATTGTATCCCTGAACCTGCCGTTCCATTCAGACCAGTCCACAGGAAAATCCCCAACCTGATATGTACCCAGATCCCAGGGCTCTGCTATCAGCTTTATCCTGTTTAAAACAGGGTCTTGTGATATCGCATCAAAGAAGGAGGCTGACTTCTGAAACATCCCCGCTTCCCGGCCCAGCACAGATGCAAGGTCAAACCGGAAACCATCCACGTGCATTACCTCAACCCAGTAGCGCAGGGAATCCATAACAAAGCGTATCACATGGGTATCAGCAAGGTTGAAACTGTTGCCGCAGCCGGTGTAATTCATATAATAACGATATGGGTCTGAAGGACCGCCGGTAAGGCAGTAATAGGTTGGATTATCAATCCCTTTAAAACAGACAGTTGAGCCAAGCTCATTCCCCTCGCATGTGTGGTTGTAGACCACATCCATGATTACCTCAATACCGGCCTTGTGGAGTTCCAGCACCATTGTCTTGAACTCGCTGACCTGACAGCCTGGAAAAGCCCTGGTGCTGTATGATGCCTCAGGAGAGAAAAATCCTATTGTGTTATAACCCCAGTAATTCGTGAGCCCCTTGTTTACAAGGAAATCATCAATATAAAATTCCTGGAGCGGGAGAAACTCGACTGTGCTTATCCCGAGTTCCTTAAGATGGGGAATCTTTTCAATAAATCCAAGATACGTACCGGGATTTTTCACACCTGATGATTTATGGGCAGTAAATCCCTTAAGATGAACCTCATAAATTATCATCTTTTCAAAAGGAATCTCATGCCGTACATCACCTTTCCAGTCAAAGCTGTCATCTACAACGATTGCTTTGGGAACAATACCGGAATTATCACGGGTATCCAATGACAAATCCCTGAGAGATGAATTGGGGTCATAGGCAAGGAGAAGGTTATTTTCATTGCGCAGTTTACCGGTCAGCGCCTTTGCATACGGGTCAATCATGAGTTTATTCTCATTAAACCTCATCCCATATGCAGGATTATAATCACCCCTGACCTTGTATCCGTAAAGCTGTCCGGCCTTCAGGCGATGAACAAAGGTGTGCCATATATACCTGGTCCGGTTCTCAAGCCTTATTATATCGGTGGGCTCACCATCAGCGCTATCAAAGAGTAACAGGAAGACTTCACCGGCATTCTGAGAATAGATTGCAAAGTTTACACCGCCCTTGTGGGGCGTGGCGCCAAGCGGATAGTAATCCCCTGCAGAGACCTTCTTCTTTGTACTGTGTTCAAGCTTGTATGGCATAGATTATTCCTCCTTTCTACTCCAGCGCCTCCTCATCCAATTCCGGCAATAGTTTCTGACTTTCACTTGCCGGTAAAGCCTCCACGCCTCTGAGACTGCGCTGGATGGCCTTTGTGCGTTTCCCCATTACTTCTTCCAACTGGCTGCTCGCAGTGTTCAGGTTCTTCTGAACTTTTTCGAGCAGACCTCCAAACTTTTCAAACTCTGTTTTTACCGCACCCAGTATATGCCATACCTCACTGCTCCGTTTCTGCAGAACAAGAGTCCTGAAGCCCATCTGCAGGCTGTTGAGGATAGCGGCCAGTGTGGTAGGGCCGGTGACAACCACTTTGAATTCCCTATGCAACTGTTCAAGCAGACTTGACCGCCGGATCACCTCTGCGTAGATGCTTTCAAAGGGGAGAAACATAATGCCGAAATCAGTGGTATGAGGAGGGTCTATATATTTATCACGAATATCCTTAGCCATTTTCCTGATGGTATTCTCCATGTTCTTTGAGGCCTCTTCAATCATTGCCGGATCAGAGTTTTCGTATGCCTCTACTAATTTCTCATACACATCTTTCGGGAATTTTGCATCAATGGGGAGATACACAGTTTGCCCGTTATCATCCCGGCCCGGAAGCTTGATCGCAAATTCAACCATATCCTGTGAACCTTGTTTTGTTTTAACATTCGACTCGTACTGTTCCGGCGCCAGCACCTGCTCCAGCAGCATGGACAACTGGACTTCACCAATACCGCCTCGTATCTTCACATTGCTAAGTACCTTCTTAAGCCCGCCCACATCCTGCGCCAGTGTCTGCATCTCACCGAGGCCTTTCTGTACGCTCTCAAGCTGTTTACTGACAATCTCAAAAGACTGTCCAATCCGCTCCCTGAGGGTTTTCTGGAGTTTTTCTTCCACGGTCTCCCGCATCTGATCGAGCCTTTTTTCAGTGGACTGCACCAGCTCGCTTTGTCTCTGCTCCAACTGCCCGAATTTCTCGCGCTGAAGGTCATTGAACGATTTTACGTTTCTATCAAAGGCCTCCTGGAAATCC
>JAHFER010000073.1 GCA_023248365.1 Nitrospirota bacterium | reverse complement strand
TTCCTCTGATTACCTTTATCAACTCATCCGGCATGGTCCCGCCGTTTGTATCACAAAGCACCACGCAATCTGCCCCTCCGGTCAGAGACGCCTGAAGTGTCTGGATTGCATATTCAGGATTTGCCTTAAATCCATCAAAATAATGTTCAGCATCAAAAAACACATATTTACCTTCTGACTTCAGAAAAGATATAGAATCTTTTATCATCTCTAAATTCTCTTTAAGAGTTACTCCGAGCGCCTCTGTAACATGAAAGTCCCAGCTCTTACCAACTATTGTAACATAACCTGTTTCTGCCGCCAGAAGTGCAGAGATGTTCGGATCTTTTTTAACATGAGTCCTGGACTTCTTCGTACTTCCAAAGGCGACTATCTTGGAATTTTTAAGTTGAAGAGATTTCACCTCTTTGAAGAACCTGTTATCCTTTGGATTTGCGCCTGGAAAGCCGCCCTCAATATATTGAATACCGAGAGAATCTAACTGGCCGACTATCCTGAGTTTATCTTCGAGCGTGAAAGAAACATCTTCAGCCTGTGCCCCGTCACGGAGGGTTGTGTCGTATATTGCTACATGTTTCATCTTAGTTTCCTGTTAAACCGTCATTCCCGCGCAAACGGGAATCCAGAACTATGTCATAGAACTGGATTCCCACTCCCCGATTACTACATTCGGGGACAAGTTTCGTGGGAATGACATATTTTTATGTCCCTTTGTGTGAATTCTCTAACTCAAATGCCTTGTGCAAAGTCCTTACAGCAAGCTCTGTATACTTTGCATCAATTACACATGATATTTTTATCTCTGAGGTGCTTATCATCATTATATTGATTCCTTCGCCTGCAAGGACTGTAAACATCTTTGCTGCAACTCCGGAGTGGGATTTCATCCCTACGCCCACGATAGAGACCTTTGCAATATCCTCTTTTAACTCATACTCCTTTGCCCCAATCTCCTTAGTAATAGACTTCATAATTTCATTAGTCTTGTTTATATCAGAACGGGGGACTGTAAAGGATATATCTGTTAAAGACTCCTGACTGACATTCTGAATAATCATATCCACTACAATATTTGCATTCGCAATAGTGCCAAAAATCTTTGCCGCAATACCTGGTTTATCAGGCACCCCAACAATAGTCACCTTAGCCTGATTCCTGTCATAAGTAACACCGGAGACAACCACCTTCTCCATATCTTTGTCCTCCTCTGTAAGCAATGTACCGCTGCCATCTTTAAACGTGGATACAACACGTAATTTAACTCCGTACTTTGCCGCATACTCAACAGACCTGCTCTGTAACACCTTTGCGCCAAGACTTGCCAGCTCTAACATCTCTTCATAGGAGATCTTGTCAAGCTTCCTTGCCTCTGAAACAATATTAGGGTCTGTGGTATAAACTCCATCCACATCAGTATATATATCACACAGATCAGCCTTTATGGCCGCTGCTATTGCCACAGCCGTAAGGTCTGAGCCGCCCCTGCCAAGCGTGGTCACATCAGCCCCTTCACTTATGCCCTGGAAACCGGCAATAACAGGAATCACACCATGTTTAAGCGCCTCAAGCACCCGTTCGCCGTTTACACGCTCTATCCTCGCCTTTGTATGAACACTATTGGTAACAATACCTGCCTGACGGCCTGTAAATGCCCTGGCAGGGTAACCCAGATTGTTTAATGCAATTGCAAGAAGGGCGATTGTCACACGCTCTCCTGAGGAAAGTAAAACATCCATCTCTCTTTCAGAAGGTGTGCCGGTTATCTGATGCGCAAGTGACACAAGTCTGTCAGTCTCACCGCTCATCGCAGATACAACAACTACAACATCATTTCCCTCACTGCGCGTCTTTGCAACCTTGGCAGCAACATTCTGTATACGCTCAATACTGCCCACAGATGTACCGCCGTATTTCTGAACTATTAACATATCTTTCCTCTGCCTTCTAAATTCTGACTTCAAATCCCCCTTTGTCCCCCTTTTCTAAAGGGGGATGGGGGGATTTACTGTTTACTAATCAACATATTTATCAATTTTGTCCCATCTTCAACAAACACACCGCCATCGGCAGCATTAAACTCATCATAAGCACTGCCTGATGATTTTCCCTGCTCGCGGCTGTCATAAAGAATAAAAGGGATCGGCTCCCTTGAATGTGTCTTTAAGGCAACCGGTGTCTTGTGATCACACAATATAAGTATCTTGTAATCTCCCTTATCTTTCATACCTTCTAATATCGTACCAACAACCTTATCATCAATCTCTTCTATTGCCTTTACCTTACCCGCAACATCTCCATTGTGTCCGGCCTCATCAGGGGCCTCCACGTGAATAAATACAATATCTTTATTTTTATCGAATAGCTCCTTCAGTGCATACTCAGCTTTTCCCTGATAATTTGTATCTATATAACCCGTTGCTCCTGGTACGTTTATAATGTCAAAACCTGCGTACTTACCAATGCCCTTTGTCAGGTCTACTGCTGAGATCATGGAACCGTGCAGTCCATGTTTTGCATAAAATGTTTCTAACCGAGGCGCCTTACCCTGCCCCCATAGCCAGATCCCGTTTGCAGCCTTATCTCCTCTTTCCCTGCGTCTTACATTCACCGGATGATCTGAAAGTATCCCAAGGGCCTCCTCCATAATCCCCATCAAAATGTCAACTCCTTCACCTGTTGGAAGGTAGCCCTTAACAGTCTTATCAGTAATATCATGGGGAGGGGTACACTTCATACCTGTCTTACCGTTCTTCCATACAAAGAGGTGACGGTAACTCACACCAGGGTAAAACTTAAAATTATCATTCCCAAGTTGTTCATCCAGAAACAATAACAATTCTTTTGACTCATCAGTAGTGATGTGTCCGGCGCTGAAATCTGCCATTACAACATCATCTGATAACCGGTCATTGATATACTTACCGTTCCTTGTCAGGCTGACAGTATTACATCTGAAAGCAACATCATCTTTATCAAGGTTCACACCCATACTTGCCGCCTCAAGCGGCGACCTTCCTGTATAGCATTTTCCGGGATCATAACCAAGAAGACTTAACTGCGTCACATCACTCCCGGGAGAAAATCCGTCAGGGGTTAATTTTACCAAACCAAGAATGCCTTTATTTGCAAGAGAATCCATATTCGGAATTTTTGCCGCCTGCAGAGGAGTTTTGCCGCCCAATTGCTCCACAGGATCATCCCCCATTCCATCGCCGACTAAAATGATATATTTCATCTTACCCCCGGAAAACCGTGATTCGGGACCGTTGTCCGTATCCGTTAACGGACATGAATAACGGACACGTCCCACGTGTTAATACCCCAGCACCCTAAGCACCTCTCCCTTTTCCGCCTTAACTGTGACAGGTTTTTGGGAAAGGTTTATTGCCATCTCTGTATCTTTGAGGCCATGACCGGTAAGTGTGCATACGACCTTATCGCCCTTTGTAAATAGCCCCTCTTTATTCTTCTTTATAACACCGGCTACAGATGCTGCTGAGGCGGCTTCGCAGAATATTCCTTCATTGGAGGCTAACATCTTATATGCCTCGAGGATCTCTTCGTCTGTAACCATATTAATCTCACCCTTAGATTCTGATGCAGCCACTACTGCGCTCTTCCAGCTTGCCGGATTTCCTATCCTTATGGCAGTGGCAATTGTTGATGGTTTTTCCACAACATGACCGAGCACAATAGGCGCAGCACCAGCGGCCTGAAAGCCCATCATCTTTGGAAGTCCGGTTATCTTTCCCCTCTTATAAAATTCCTTATAACCCATCCAGTAGGCAGTTATATTACCGGCATTACCTACGGGAAGAAAATGATAATCAGGATACCCGTTGATCTGGTCACACACCTCAAAAGCGCCGGACATCTGCCCTTCGAGTCTGTATGGATTTATAGAATTTACCATTGTAACCGGATATTCACCTGAGATGCTTTTGACAATAGTAAGGGCCTCATCAAAATTACCCTGCACCTGAATAACAACCGCCTGATGGATCATTGCCTGGGCTAACTTACCCATTGCTATCTTTCCTTCAGGAATAATAACAAAAACCTTAATACCCGCACGTGCACCGTACGCAGCAGCAGAGGCCGAAGTATTGCCGGTAGAGGCACATATAACAGCGTTAGAACCCGCCTCCACAGCCTTTGATATTGCCATAGTCATACCCCGGTCTTTAAATGATCCTGTTGGATTTGACCCTTCAAACTTGAGGTAAAGCTCTATCTCAGGATTAATCGCCCGTGCAAGATTATTGCACAAGACAAATGGTGTGTTACCCTCATTTAAAGTTATAACAGGCGTTTTATCTGTTACTGAAAGATACTCTCTATATTGCTCTATCACTCCCCGCCAGCGCATATCGTCCCTTCCTTATTTTTGATATTGATATTTGATTTTTTATTTCCCTTCCTCGACCCTTATCATCACAGTCTTCGCCGCAATAAACGAGAGGCTGTCTATCTCCTGAAGGGCGCTCTTTACATTCCTCTCAACCGCCTCATGGGTCAGCATAACTAAAGAAACCTCTCCGCCTTCTTTACGCCCCTTTT
The DNA here is from genome assembly GCA_023248365.1 of Nitrospirota bacterium. Lineage (GTDB taxonomy): Bacteria > Nitrospirota > 9FT-COMBO-42-15 > HDB-SIOI813 > HDB-SIOI813 > JACRGV01. Next base: position 2,982 of record JAHFER010000073.1, on the reverse strand, counting down.
GTATAACTGAAGCAACACTTATCTTATGATCACCGAGAATGCCGGCTATCTTTGACAGCACACCAGGCATGTCAATAACTGTAAACCTGAAATAGTACATAGACACAATATCATCAATACTTAAGATATTGAGCGCAATCCTGTGTTCTTCTTTAAAAGAAGCCGGCGGTATCCTGCCGCAGCTTCCGCTCTGAATATTTCTCGCAATATCAATTATGTCACCCACAACCGCACTTCCTGTGGGAAGACTCCCTGCACCCCTTCCATAAAACAGGGTATGCCCCACTGCATCACCGGTTACATATACTGCATTAAAAACACCATCCACCGTGGACATAAGATGACTGCACGGAACAAGCGTTGGATGTACCCTGGCCTCTAAACTCCCGTCTTTCATCTTGGAAATTGCAAGGAGCTTCACCCTGTACTTCAACTCTTCTGCATATCTTATATCAAGAGGCTGTATGCCGGAGATGCCCTCTGTATACACATCTTTAAGATTCACAGGGGTACCAAAGGCAATATTTACAAGGATAGAGAGTTTATGTGATGCATCTATACCCTCAACATCAAAGGTCGGATCAGCCTCTGCATATCCAAGCTCCTGTGCCTCTTTAAGGACATCCTTAAACTCCTTCCCCTCCTGAGTCATCTTTGTCATAATAAAGTTTGATGTACCATTTACAATACCGTACATACTTTCTATCCTGTTTGCCGATAACCCCTCTCTCAGCGCCTTAATAATAGGGATACCGCCGCAGACACTTGCTTCGAAATACAGATCAACGCCTCGCTGTGAAGCAGCACGGAACAGGTCATCACCGGTCAATGACAGAAGCGCCTTATTGGCAGTCACAACATGCTTACCATTCTCTATAGACCTCAGGATATAACTCTTTGCAGGCTCAATTCCGCCCATGACCTCCACCACTATGTCTACATCAGGATTTTCAATAACCTGCATCGCATCCGTACCAACAGCAGCGGGATTCAGCCCCTCCGGCAGCGGTCTTCCTGTATCCTTCGTGACTGCCCTTACTATCTCCAGAGGAATACCAAGCCTCCTCTTAATAATATCCCCATTCCTGAGTAGTATCTCAGCAACACCTGAACCAACAGTGCCGAGACCGATAATACCTATGCCGATTTTAGTTTTCATACGAAAATCCCGTGATCCGTTACCGTTATCCGTAAACCGTCATTCCCGTGAAAACGGGAATCCAGAACTAAGCCATTACTCTGGATTCCCACTTACGTGGGAATGACACTTTCGATTGTAAGTCTATGTGTCTTACTTCTATCTTCTGGCCAGCGGGAGGGGACAAGCCCCCCCTACTTACTGCTTACTTATTCAGCACCTTCTTAATCCCCTTAACCGCCTGACTTATCCTTCGCTCATTCTCCACAAGTGCAAACCTTACATGGTCATCCCCGTACTCTCCAAAACCAATGCCGGGAGATACAGCAACCTTTGCCTCAGTAAGCAGGAGTTTTGAAAACTCAAGAGAGCCGAGTTCCCTGAACTGTTCCGGTATCTTTGCCCATACAAACATAGTCCCAAGCGGTTTCTTGATTGACCATCCTATCCTGTCAAGCCCGTTTATAAGTGCATCCCTTCTTTTCCTGTATATCTCAACTGTCTCCTGAACACATTCCTGAGGACCATTCAAGGCGAGTATGGCGGCAATCTGTATCGGTTGGAATACTCCGTAATCAAGATAGCTCTTTATCTTTATGAGCGCCCCGACCATCTCCTTATTTCCCACACAGAAACCAACCCTCCAGCCCGGCATATTATAGCTCTTGGACACAGAGTAAAATTCAACGCCCACATCCTTTGCACCGGGAACCTGAAGGAAACTTGGCGCCTGGTATCCATCAAACACGAGGTCTGCATAGGACAAGTCATGAACAACCATCAGGTTATTATCCTGGGCAAAATCAACTATCCTCTTAAAAAAACTGATATCTACAACCGCAGTGGTTGGATTATGAGGAAACGAGATGATAAGCATCTTCGGCCTCGGCCATATCTGCTTATAGGCATTACACATATCCTCAAAAAAATCAGAATCATCACGAAGCGGTATACTCTTTATCTCACCACCGACAATTATTACACTGTAGGGATGTATGGGATATGTAGGATTAGGGGCAAGCACAACATCCCCAGGATTTATCGTTGCAAGGGCCAGATGAGACAAACCCTCTTTTGCCCCAATGGTAACAACCGCCTCTGTCTCAGGATCAAGATCAACATTATATCTTCTCTTGTACCGGTCAACTATGGCAGTCCTCAGTTTTGTAATACCTTTTGATGCTGAGTACCTGTGATTCTTTGGATTCCTCGCAGCCTCTACAAGCTTTTCCACTACATGAGGAGGGCTTCCCATATCAGGATTGCCCATTCCCATATCAATTATATCCTCTCCCCTTTTCCTTGCCTCTATCTTCATAGAGGTCACTATACTGAACACATACGGCGGTAGTCTGTTAATCCTGCTGAATTCTCTCATAATTTTTATTTAATCAAACCTTTCTCTATATTAATAGCCCTATAAATATAAGCTAAGTCATTAGATAATAAAGATTTTACCTGTTATTGTCAAACAGAAAAAAAGGAAAAATAAAGGCCAAAACCTTCCATATCCTCAGCTCCCCATTTCACTATGAAATTATTAAGAAGGATATTAAAACCCTGATACCTTATAATAAAGATATTTCCCCTTGTATAACTGCCTTCTATATACCACAGGCGGAATTTCCATTGACAGAAAAATCCCCTCCTGTTAATATGACATAAGATAAAGCAAATTCCTGTCAAATTACCGGAGACTTCGATGGACTTCCAGATGAGAAGTGGCCAGACTATAAGTGGATTGTTAAATGCTGCGGGAAAGCCAGGAGGGAACCTTTTCAGGTTTCTGGCAGGTGTCATGGCGGTGGCGTTTCTCGTCCTGGGTCTTAAGTGTATTGTGGTCA
>JAHFER010000011.1 GCA_023248365.1 Nitrospirota bacterium | reverse complement strand
ATGAACCTTGAAGGAGAGGTCATTTACTTTAACAATAATGCGCGGGATTTTATCTCATCTATAATTCCTTCTGAATTCAATGAAAAGTTAAGGGAAATACTTAATGGAGTCCAGGGAGGGAATCTTTCACCACGTTCTGATGATTCGCTTCCTCACATCTCTACGGATAATGGAGACTATTATTTTCGATCCTTTCTCCTTAGCAGCAGCAACCATAGTCAACACATTCTGGTGTTGATCGAACAGATCTCCCAAAATAGAAAGATGATTGATTTTGACTATGTCCGAAGGGTATATGGTTTGACTCATCGGGAAGTGGAAATTGTAGGCTTGCTTTTAGAAGGCCTTTCAAATAAAGAAATTTCCCAACGCCTTCATATATGTGAATATACAGTTAAAGACCATCTCAAGAGTATAATGACAAAACTCTGCGTAAATACCAGGATGGAGGTCGTCTCCATGTTGCTCCATCTACCATAGGTTTCTATTAACCAATTCAATTGGGAGACAGGCGAAATTCAACCTGTCCCCTGTTTAATTTAGTGTCTGATTTAGTGAAGCCTTAAGATTCCCTCTCAGCCTCAAGCTTGCGTGTCTCTTCATCATATGCCTTCTTTGCCGCCTGAATGGCTGCAAGGATTTCACGCTTTTTATCTTCAGCAAGCTGCACTCCCCCACGGACAAGTTCTTCTGTCCTGCTGCTTATCTCGTGCATAAGCTCAGAGAGTCTTTTTTGTATGGCATCTTTTTCTGTCATAAACTTCTCTGCCCCTTTTGAGGCAATTCTGCGTATATCATCTCTTGTCTCTTTTCCTGCTTTAGGTGCATACAATAAAGCAATCCCGGCGCCAATAAGCCCTCCTACCATTAAGAATACCAGACTTTCACCTTTTCCATGATCACACATATCACTCACCTCCTTCCCTTTTTTTTAACAATGCGTTTAACCCTGCCCGTAATGCCTTAAGGAATATCCCAACTTTCCGGACAGGACTTGCCACTTCTTCTATTATGTAATCAACCTGTTTTGTGCTCTGTTTCGCTGTTTCAACTAATCCCTTCATATCATTCATCACATCTCTTGCATCATATAATACAGGCCTTATATCTGTTTCCATTCTCAACAAAAACTCTTCCACCCGTTTAATTGTCTCCTCTACCCGCATACTCAACGTGTACAACCTGAAAACTATCAACACGAAACATGCGGCTATAACAGCTACAGATACTTCTACTATCATAAGTTATCGCTCCATAATTATATTTTTAGCTTACTCGCCTCTAAAATGAAAGTCAAATTTAATGGTGGCATTTGAGTTGAATTATTTTTATTGACCTCTCTGCAAATACTCTGTTATTATGGCTACTCTTTATTCGGTAGAAAAGAGGGGAAAGGGGAAACAATGGCTGAACCTGCACTCTCAGAAGAACACATAGACATTATCCTTGATAAGATGTACTGCCAAAGAGGGTGGGACTTCCGAAGATACAGGAAATCAAGCCTTAGACGGTGCATTGAAAGAAGACTTGCCTTCTCAAGACTACCTTATGAACACTACATAAACCTTCTTGATACCGAACCAAAGGAATTTCATTATCTGTTTAATCAGATTACGATAAAGGTAAGCGAATTTTTCCGTGACCCTGAAGTCTTCCAAAAAATAGAAAAATATGTGATACCTGAAACAGCCGGACGGTTAAAATCAAAAAACCAAAGCACCCTTAGAGTATGGAGCAGCGGCTGTGCAAGAGGAGAGGAACCATACTCCCTTGCTCTGTTACTTGCAAATGAAAGAGAGAGATATTATTGCGGTCATAACGGAAACGGGAATACCGGAGGAGAATTTCCCTGTAATATTAAGATATTCGCCACTGACATTGATGAAATATCAATTGAACTGGCGAGGAGAGGAGTCTATAATGAACCCTTTCTGCAAAATGTATCTCTTTATTTTAAAAATCATTACTTCAAATCTATTGATAATAGTTATCAGCTTATATCCCAGATAAGAAATCTTGTAACCTTTGGTATTCACAACATTGTGTCCAATATCCATCTATCCCATATAGATATTGCAATATGCAGGAACCTGCTTATCTATTTTGAAAAGGACCTGCAGGAAAAGGTTATTGAGAAGTTCTGGTATGCCCTTGATAAAGGCGGCTTCTTAATACTTGGGAAAAGTGAAGTTATCCCGCCTGCATTAAGGAACAGATTTGCAGAGGTTTTTAGAAAGGAAAAGATATACCAGAAGATTTAGGTATTGAACTTTATGCCTGCAAAGGGAATAAAACAAATTATTACGAATGCCTCTCTGAAAACTAAGCTGTCAGCAGCCTTCCTGCTTGTTGTAATCATACCATTGATACTGTTTGCGATATCCTCTGAAAGACTTATTGCAACAAAGGTACATCAGGAGATTGAGAATACCAATTCACGGAACCTTGATGCCGCATGGCTCCAATACTATGTACGGGCTGACCAGATGAAATACGGTATGCTTCAGGCCGCTGAACTTGTAGAAAATGCTATAGTGGGAAGGGACAAGGAATTCCTGAGAAATAAAATGTCCCATTGGAAAATTAAGAGGCCCTACGTTGACATCTGGACTATAGTGGATAAAGAGGGCATGGTTATAGCACGGTTAAACAGCAAAAGCTCAGGTGATATTTTTGAGGTAAACGGTGTAGTAAAAAAGGCCCTGGCAAGCGGAGATACTGTTATCTCAACAGAAGTTATTCCGAGGGAAGTGCTGCTCAAGGAGGATGAAAAGCTAACTGAAGAGATTGCTATCCCTGTTGTATTAAATGACCGGAAGGGCGAATACAATCCAGGTTATTCAATAGAAACTAAAGCACTATCAGTAATAGTGGTTGTGCCGGTTTTCGCTCAGGACAAAGTTGTAGGAGCAATTGTTACAGCAGACATTTTAAACAAAGACAACTTCGTACCTGATACGATAATGCAAAAGATCCCCGGGGCCATGGCCACGATAGCAAATAACGGTGTAAGAATAGCTACAACAGGAACAACTGAAGCAGGTGAAAGGGCCATCGGTACTAAGCTGCCCCTTGAAGTCATGAATGTAATTAATGCCGGCAAGAGTTACAGAGGATTGATTTCTATTTTTAATTCTGACCGCATTGGCGCCTATTCCCCAATCAAAGATAATAAAGGTAAGGTAATCGGTTCGCTGTCTGTAAGCGTACCGGAATCAAACTTTACAATCCTTCACAAGAGTAACAGAATCAGTATATTGTTTATCACCGGGCTTAGCATACTTTTTGCCGGAGGAACCGCATTTTATGTAACAAGGAAGATTACAAGTCCACTTGAGGTACTTGCAGGGAGGGCAAGAGAGACTGCCTCAGGGAAAATGGATGTTATACCTTTGGAAGCCTCAGAAGATTCAAGGGATGAGGTCTCCACACTTTCAAGGTCTTTTAATGAAATGATCATAGAGATTAAGGAAACTACAAGAGAACGAGAAGTCCATCTTTCAGAAATGGGACAAAAGACTAATGAGTTATCTGCCCTGAATGATAAATTAATATCAACCAATCAGGAGCTTGAGGTCTCATTGGAAGAGTCTCAATCCCAGGCAGAAGAGCTTCAGTCAGCTAATGAGGAGCTAACCATACTGAATGAAGAGCTTGAGAAAAAATCAAATGAGCTGTTTGATGCAAATATGCGGATAATGCAGGAGGAAGAAGAATTAAAGAGGACACGTGATCAGCTTCAGATAATTTATAATGGTATCAAAGATTATATATTCCTCCTTGCCCCTGATTGTACTGTCCTCGAGGTTAATAAATCCTTTCTTGAGGCATTCAACCTGACTGAGGAAATGGTAGTAGGAAAAAAGTTATTCAACCTGGTATACGGTTTTGATAAAGTAATACCTGAATGTAATGCAACAAACTGGAAAACCCCTATACCCCATAGAAATCGTGTTCATACAAATGATAACAGGGTGTTGGAAAGATACATGTTTCCTGTATGTGACAGTAACGGCAGATTGCTTCACAGGGTGGAATATATCAGGGACGTTACAGAGGAGACCATGCTGAAAGAGCAGCTCATTCAGGCTGAAAAACTCTCCTCACTCGGAGAAATACTGTCAGGCGTGGCACATGAACTCAACAATCCACTCACCGGAGTAATAGGATATTGTGAACTTCTGCTTGAATCTTCCGGAGACAATAGCCTGAAGGAAAAACTTGGAAAGGTTAATAATGCTGCCCTGAGATGTAAAAAGATAATTGAAAATCTTCTAAGCTTTGCAAGGCAGCATAAGATTGAAAAACAGTACGTAAATATTAATGATATTGTAATGCATACATTAGAACTCAAGAGTTATCAGCTTACTGTAGACAACATTGCAGTCATCACTGAGCTGGACAACCATCTTCCCTACACAATGGTAGACCCATACACAATCCAGCAGGTCTTTTTAAATATAGTAAATAACGCCCACCTCGCTATGAGGGAAAAAGGTGGAAAGGGCGTGCTAACCATCAAATCCGAACTCAATGAACAAGTTATAAAGGCCAGCTTTACAGATACAGGTCCCGGAATCTCTGAATCAAACGTCAAAAAGATTTTTGACCCGTTCTTTACTACAAGAGAGGTTGGTAAGGGAACGGGTCTCGGATTGAGTGTTTCATACGGGATTATTAAAGAACATAAAGGAAAGATTTATGTAAAAAGCAGGCCTGGAGAAGGCACTACTTTTGTCATTGAATTACCCCTTATATCTCAGTCAGATGTGGCGAAAAATAATTTAAGAGAAACTTTGGACACAGGAATTGAAATAAAGGGAAAGAAAAACATTCTTGTAGTAGATGATGAGCAAACAATACTTGATCTTGTAAAGGCTATAGTTGAAAGTATTGGACATCATGCCTGTACAGCATCTGATGCAAGGATTGCTATGGATAAGATAAAAAATAAAGAGTATGACCTCATAATCAGCGATATAAGAATGCCTAATATGGATGGAAAAGAATTTTACAGGAAACTGGAAAATACAAGACCTGAACTGATAAAAAAGATCATATTTACCACAGGAGATTCAATAAACCCGGACACACAGAAATTCTTAAAGGAAAGCATGGTACACTATTTCGGAAAGCCCTTTTCCGCAACTGACTTAAGAAATCTCATAACCGATTATTTCAAAACCAATGATAGTACTGCCTGAAAAGATGAAGGCCATAGTAAAGACCGGTCCACATTCAGGTCTTGAAATGACATCTGTTGAAGTCCCCTCTGAAAAACATGGCGAGATACTGATAAAAGTACGAACAACCTCGATCTGCGGCACTGACCTGCATATATACAGGTGGAACTCCTGGGCTCAGAACAGAATAAAAACCACTCCTCTAATAACCGGTCATGAATTTGCTGGAGATGTTGTAAAGGTTGGAGAGGGCGTAAGCGGCTTCTCTGTGGGAGACTATGTCACTGCTGACAGCCATATTTTCTGTGGTCATTGCTTACAATGCAGGATCGGCCAGCAGCATATATGCAGTAATCTTAAGATTCTTGGCATTGATATAAATGGTTGCTTTGCAGAATACGTTTCTGTGCCTGCAAGAGGGGTCTGGAAAAACGATATTAATATGCCTCCGGAGTTTGCATCTGTTCAGGACCCTCTCGGAAATGCCTTATACTGTACGCTCGTTGAGCCTGTCACTGGAAAATCAGTTCTGATTATTGGAGACGGGCCTATTGGCCTTTTTTCTGTTGGTGTTGCAAGAGCCTCCGGTGCAAGCTGGATCGGCCTTATAGGACATAATAAACCGAGGCTCGACGTTGCAAAGAAAATGGGGGCAGATGCTGTATTTCATGGGGATGAAGAAGGACTTGAATCCTCAATAATGGGCAGAACTGAGGGGACAGGGGTAGATGTTGTCCTCGAAATGTCAGGAAGTGCAAAGGGATTAGAACAGGGGCTTAATTTGCTTAGAAAAGGGGGGAGACTATCTGCCTTTGGGCTCTTCTCAAACCCCGTCACCGTTGACATTACAAATCAGATCATATTCAAGGGGATTATTATCTACGGAATAAATGGTAGAATCTTATTTGATACCTGGTACAGAATGCATAACCTGCTTAAGTCAGGCAGACTTGACATATCACCAATCATTTCACACAAACTACCCTTTGATGATTTTGAAAAGGGATTTGAACTGCTTCTGCAGAGGCCCAAAAAGGCGGTTAAGGTCGTACTTTATTTGGAATAATGTATTTATCTATTAAAGAACATCTCCTTAAAGAGCTGCTAAGTATTCAGGAGGCAGGTCTTTACAAAGAAGAGCGTTTACTTGCTTCCGCTCAGGGTATTTATATAAACGTTAAAGGCAAACAAGTCATCAACATGTGTGCCAATAATTACTTAGGCCTGTCTAACCATCCTGATATTATAGCGGCGGCAAAGTCCGGACTGGAAAAATGGGGATTCGGCATGTCCTCTGTGAGGTTTATCTGCGGGACACAGGAAATACACAAAGAACTGGAGAAAAGGCTTTCTTCATTTCTCAATATGGAAGAGTCTATTCTTTACACCTCTTGCTTTGACGCAAACACAGGTTTCTTTGAGGCATTATTTGATGAAAGAGACGCCGTACTTTCTGATGAACTAAACCATGCCTCTATAATTGATGGAATAAGATTATGTAAGGCAGGACGTTTAAGATTCAAACATATGGACATGAATGATCTCGAAGAAAATTTAAAAGAGGCTGGCAGTGCAAGGTTCAGAATTATTTCTACGGATGGTGTATTTTCGATGGATGGGGATGTAGCACCTCTAAAAGATATTTGTACGCTGGCGGAGAAATATGATGCACTTGTAATGGTTGATGACTCTCATGCCACAGGCTTTTTTGGTCCAACCGGAAGAGGGTCTGCAGAATATTGTAATGTAATGGGAAAGGTAGATATTATTACAAGTACCCTTGGTAAGGCACTTGGGGGTGCTTCAGGAGGATTTACAAGCAGTCACAAGGAGATAATCTCCATGCTGCGGCAGAGATCAAGACCATATCTATTTTCAAATTCCCTCCCGCCTGTGATAGCGGCGGCTGTATTGGAAGCGCTAAGTATCATAGAAAAGACAGCAGGTTTAAGGGATAAACTCATGGAAAATACCGCATACTTAAGGAGAGAGATCAGCGGAATGGGCTATAATATCAGAGAAGGCGTGCATCCAATTGTGCCTGTTATGCTCTATGAAGAAAAACTGGCGGCAGAAATGGCAAGAAGATTATTTGAGTCAGGTGTTTATGTGGTAGGATTCAGTTATCCTGTAGTTCCAAAGGGAAAAGCCCGAATAAGGGTTCAGATTTCAGCGGCTCATACCAGAGGAGATCTTGATTTTGCCCTGGAGACTTTCAGGACGGCAGGTAAACAATTAGGAATCCTTAAAGGGGGATAAATGGACGGAGCATTAGGTTATTTAAAGGCCTCTGATTATTTAAGAGAACTCGAAGGCAAGATTGCCCTTGTAAAATCTGACTTCAATGTCCCTATTATCCATGATAGTGGAAATAACCCGCATGTGGCTGACGCATTCAGAATACTTATGGCCGCTCCATTTATCAGGGAACTGATTAACGCCGGTGTTATCCCTTTATTAGTAACGCACTTTGGAAGACCAAAGGGATTTGATCCGTCACTAACACTTGACCCTGTATGCCCTCCCCTCTCAAGTGCCCTGGGAAAAGAGATAGAGATTATCAGGTTTGACCCTGACAAAGGTGCTTTTTCTCCAGAACAATTTAATGCTGCTTATTTAAAGAACCTTTTTAAAAGAGGGGCAATCCCCCTCCTCGACAATATCAGATTTCACACAGATGAAACAAAGAATGAGGAAAGTCTGGCAAAGGCTTTGACTTCTGTTGTAGATTTAAGCATTCAGAATTCATTTGGAACAGCCCACAGAAAAGAGACCTCATCCAACAGAATCCATGAATTCATTCCCGGACTTGCAGGAAGCCTCCTTGTTGATGAGATTGAGGCACACATGAAGATAAAAAAACCTGGCTCACCTTACATTGTAATCGTAGGTGGAGATAAGGTCGAGGATAGTCTCCAGCTTATGAGAACAATCTTTAGAGCAGAAAAGACAACCCACTGGAGCAATATGTTTAACCCGGATTTAAATCTTCATATAGGAGAGAGGCTTGTTGATTACGTACTTGTAGGCGGTCATCTGATGTATGCCTTTGTTTATGCACAGTTGACAATGTTAAAAGAGGAAGACCTTAGAGGGCTGCCCGGAGAGATTAAGAAAGACCTTAGAGGGCTGCGTGAAGTGCGGCTCAAGGGTTTTGAGTCTGCTGCAGAAAGCGGTTATCAGTATAATGCAGAAGAGATAAACCTTTCACAGGGTTTATTAAGACTATATAACGACTTCCAGTTTAAAGACCCCAATCCTCTTCAGGGGAGAAGATTAATCCTTCCTGTAGACTACGAAATTGAAAGGGACGGGGCTATCTTAAAGTCTGTGCTATTACATGAACTGAACGACGATGATGAGATTGTGGATATTGGTGATAAGACAAAGGAGCTTTATACAAGTGTAGTAGAAAAGGCAGCGACTATTGTCTGGAATGGTCCTCTCGGTGTAGATGATGAAAGGTATGTTGAGGGAACACACAGGATGATTGATGCTATTGATAAAAACAGGGATGCTGTAAAAGAGATCGGCGGCGGCAGTACAAATTTTGTAACATCTTCCTATGAAGAGGCGAGCAGGAGAAAACTCGATATGGGGTTTCGATCAACAGGAGGCGGGTCCACATTGTTAGAGACCGCCTTTGACTCGCCTGTTACAATTTCACTTATTATGAGTTCAAGAAAGCTACTCGAAGGCGGCTACGGCCTTCAGTATGAAGAACTTAGAAAAGCAGTTATAAAAAAGCAACTGGCCCGCAGAGAACATCCGTGAATTCATCCGAAAAATCTTCACGGTAAAATCCTAAATTCTAATTTCTAAATCCTAAACAAATTCAAAATACAAATTGTTTAGAATTTAGTATTTTCATTCCAGTTACCCATTACTTTCTTGAATAATTCCCCCTCCAATCACCTCATCATCGTCATAAAACACGATTGACTGTCCTGGAGTAACAGCCCGCTGGGGTTTATCAAAGAGCACTCTGACCTGCCTGGCTTCAAAGGGGACCACAGATACTTTTACCGGTTCACTCCTGTATCTTATTTTTGCTTGCAGCTCCCTGCTTTGTGTAAATAGTTTTCCGCTTATTGTATGAACATCACCGGCTATAAGTCCCGATGCCAATAATTCATCATCAGTCCCCAGAACTACCTCATTCCTTGTTGTATCAATGCGTGTTACATAAAGCCGTTCTCCAGCAGCTATGCCAAGCCCCCTTCGCTGTCCAACGGTATAAAAGGCAATACCTCTATGTTCCCCTAATACATCTCCGGAAGTTGTAACGAATCTTCCCGGATTTACAGAAGCTGGAAGGTAATTGGAGATGAACTCCTGGTAACCCTCTCTTGTAACAAAGCATACCTCCTGACTCTCTTTGATCTCATCAACAGGAAGGTCAAGAGTCTTTGCCAGTTCAGAAACCTCATCTTTTTTATATTCACCAAGTGGAAACATAATTTTTGATAATTGGTCTTGCGAGAGTCTGTATAAAAAATAACTTTGATCTTTTGCAGAGTATAATCCCTTTTTAAGATGATATTTTTTATCTTCAGGATTATAGATTATACGCGAATAATGGCCTGTAGCAACGTAGTCCACACCAATGCCGGCAGCCTTTTCAAGGAGGAGAGAAAACTTAATCTTTTCATTACATCTTACACATGGGTTTGGCGTCCTTCCCTTTATATATTCCGAACAGAAGTCATCAACTACTATTTGCCTGAATTCCTTATAGGCATCCCACACAAAATAAGGAATCTTTAAGTTTTCCGCAGCAAACTTTGCAAGCCCTATCTTACAGCAGGAGCGCTCATGCCATTTTCCGTCGAGATAGGCCCCTTCTTCCCAAATCTTTAGAGTTGCACCTGTAACGTCATAACCTTGCTTAACCAAAAGCATAGCGGTTACTGAACTATCTATGCCGCCGCTCATTCCTACTAAGACCTTTTTCCCTGGCATTGACATCTTCCGTTACCTGTCAACTAACTCCAGTATTCTGTTTAAATCATCCAGAGTATAATATTCCACCACTATCTTTCCGCCTTTTTTTTCCTCATGTATCCGTACCTTTGTACCAAGAATACGCTGAAGCCTCTCTTCAACCTCTCTAAATGAAGGGTCTCTTTTTTCAATTACCTTCTTTTTATTCTTCTGAACACCCCAGGTCTTTACCCAAGCCTCTGCCTCTCTGACAGAAGCGCCTTTGGCCACAAGATGCTCTGCAAACTTTACCTGCTCACCGTGAGCTGTTATGGAAAGTATAGCCTTGGCATGTCCGGGTGAAAGTATTGAACCTGACAGATAAGCCCTTACCTTCTCAGGAAGACTCAGCAGTCTCATATAATTCGCAACAGTAGAACGATCCTTACCAACCCTTACTGCTATCTCTTCCTGAGTGAGATTAAACTCATTTAGAAGTCTCTGATACCCCTGTGCAGCTTCAATGGAGTTAAGGTTTTCTCTCTGAAGATTTTCTATCAGGGCAATTTCCAGAGATTTTTCATCACTAATATCCTTAACAACAACAGGTATTTTTTTTAACCCTGCAATCTGGCTGGCCCGCCACCGCCGCTCACCTGCAATAAGTTCGTATGAACCATTATCAAGATGTCTTACAATCACAGGCTGGATAACTCCGTGATTTTTTATTGAATCTGCCAACTCTTCAAGGCTCTTATCTTCAAATACGTGCCTTGGCTGGTATCTGTTTGGTACTATCCTTGATACTTCAATCTCAGACACAGATTGCACACCCTCAACCTTAACAGTGTCCATTTGAGGTATTAATGTACCTAAGCCCCTACCCAATGCCTTTTTTATCATTATTTATCACCTCCAGGGCCAGTTCCAGGTAAGACTGTGCACCTTTTGAATTGATGTTATACAAAACTATTGGTTTACCATGACTTGGCGCTTCCCCAAGTGCTACATTCCTTGGAATAACACTCTTAAATACTATGTCTTTAAAATGCCCTCTAATCTCTTCAGAAACCTGATGGGCCAAATTGTTCCTGCTGTCAAACATGGTGAGAAGTATGCCTTCTATCATCAGTTCCCTGTTAAAAGACTTCTGTACCAGATCAATGGTCTTCACTATCTGACTCAACCCCTCCATTGCAAAAAATTCACACTGCACTGGTATTATTACAGAATCCGCAGCAGAAAGGGCATTTATTGTAAGTAAGCCAAGAGAAGGAGGACAGTCCACAATAATATAATTGAAATCTTTTTTTAATGGCTCAATAGCCTTTTGTAAGGTAAACTCCCGCTTCTCCGCTTCAATAAGTTCTATCTCAGCGCCAATGAGATCTATGCTGGCAGGAACAAGTTTAAAAAATTTCAGCCCAGTCGGCACTACAATATCCCTTATATCCTTTTCACCGGTAAGGGCATGGTATATTGATGCACTTAGGGAGTTTTTATCAATACCGCAACCGCTTGATGCATTACCCTGAGGGTCAAGATCAATCAAAAGCACAGACTTCTCTGCAACAGCAAGAGATGCGGCCATATTTATGGCCGTAGTGGTCTTTCCTACACCACCCTTCTGATTTGTTATAGAAATGATTTTTCCCATAAATTCAATAAGTTATACTATTAACAAAAAGATAATTTCAGAGATTGTATCATAATCAATAGGTAATGGGAAGCAACTATGTTCCACGTGTAACACTCGAAAAATACCGAATGTCACGAATAAAGATTAATTTTCCCATTCTAATTTCCCTTTAATCCCGGATCAATATAATAAACTCATAAGAATAAAGAAAATAAAAATAAACAATATATTCAAATTAAGAAAATGAAAGGAGGTGGAAACATAATGCAAAAAGATGAAAAAAAGGCTTTTATTGCCCACGCTGTAATTACCCTGGTTTTAGCAGTAGGTATGTTAATCGGCGGACAGATTTTATTATAAATTAGTCAAGGTATTCATGCAACCTTAATCCTAACCCTTATCAGGTGTTAATTTGATAAGGGTTTTTTATTTTCTGTCAAACTGAATGCTTAATGTTCCACGTGGAACATTTCCTATCTCGCTTTTTTTGCAAGGGTAATGGCAATAATAGACACTGCTGCCGGAGTAACTCCGGAGATACGGGAGGCCTGCCCAAGTGATAGCGGTTTTATAGCGTTAAGTTTTTCTACTACTTCACTTGAGAGACCCGGTGTACCAGTATACTCAAAATCAGCCGGGATGAGCTTATTTTCCAGATTCTTAAATCTTTCTATAGATTGCAACTGGCGTTTGATATATCCGTCATACTTTACCTCTATTTCCACAGACTTTTTTACTTCGCTGTTAAGATGGTGTTCAGAAGGTGATATTTTCTCAATGGTATAATATAATATTTCCGGCCTCTGAAGTAACTGGGCCAAAGTTGTATCCGCCATTATTTCTCCGGTATTAATACTTCTGAGTTTTTCATTTACAAATATCCTGTTTCCTGCCCTTGAATTCCTGAGACGCATTATCTCGCCATCAATAACACCCCTCTTTTCTTTGAACAATTTATAATGTTCAGGAGAAATCATGCCTATGTTATACCCTTTTTCAGTAAGCCGTGCATCAGCATTATCATGACGAAGCAAAAGCCTGTACTCTGCTCTTGATGTAAACATCCTGTAAGGTTCCTGAGTCCCTTTTGTAATAAGATCATCAATTAGTACACCTATATAGGCCTCTGACCTGTCGAGGATAAAAGGCCCTCTCCCCTGAATCTTCAGTGCCGCATTGATGCCTGCTATAATACCCTGGGCTGCTGCTTCTTCATATCCGGAGGTCCCATTAATCTGACCGGCATTATACAGACCTGTAATGAGTTTAGTTTCCAATGTAGGTTTTAGTTGTGTCGGAGGAACAAAATCATACTCAATGGCATATCCGGGCCGCATTATCTCTGCATTTTCAAGCCCTTTTATTGATCTGACTATATCAAGCTGAACATCTGCAGGCAGACTTGTAGAGATTCCATTTGCGTAAATCTCTACAGTATCGAACCCCTCTGGTTCGAGAAATACCTGATGTTTCTCCTTCAGGGAAAACCGCATTACCTTATCTTCAATTGAAGGGCAGTACCGCGGCCCTACCCCTTTTATAATCCCGCTGTATAGAGGAGATTTATCAAGATTTTTCCTTATAATCTCATGAGTTACAGGAGATGTATATGTAAGATAACAGGATACCTGCGGCCTCTCAATCTTATCAGTAGTATATGAAAAAGGAATAACAGGATCATCCCCCTTTTGCTCTGCCATATTGCTGAAATCTATACTCTTAGCATTTAGTCTTGGGGGGGTTCCGGTTTTAAGCCTGCCTAATTTGAATCCAATCCGTTCCAAATCTTCCGACAGCCCTAATGATGGAAGATCCCCTGCCCTTCCTCCTGGAAAATTATTCAATCCAATATGAATTAATCCCCTCATAAAAGTACCGGTTGTAAGAATTACAGCCTTCGCCTCATATTCAATCCCGAGATTGGTCTTTACGCCCCTTACAACCCCTTCTTTTATAAGGAGTTTGTCTGCCATACCCTGAATTATACTAAGGTTATCCTGTGCCTCAAGAACAGAGCGCATAGCACGTTTATAATGATTTCTGTCCACCTGGGCCCTTATGGCCTGAACAGCAGGGCCTTTGCTTGTATTAAGCATACGGAACTGTATTCCAGTGCTGTCTGTAACCTTTGCCATTTCACCTCCAAGGGCATCTATCTCCCTGACAAGATGACCCTTTGCAATTCCCCCTATTGCTGGATTGCAGGACATCATGGCTATGTTATCTAAATTGGAGGTAAGTACAAGGGTCTTGCATCCCATCCTTGCAGACGCAAGTGCAGCCTCACACCCGGCATGACCGGCACCAACAACTATTACATCATAACTTGATATTGACATATAAACCTTCTACCCAAGTTTAGCGATTTCTAAACCACAGAGTTCACAGAGGAAAAATTATTAAACTAAAAACATAGAAAACTCAAGTAATTCTCTGCGTGCTCAAGTATTAAATTTGTTGTTTAAAGCAACGTATCTCATTCACTTAATGAGTACACAGAGAAAAGCAGTTTTTTGTTTGCTTTATAATATCTTTCTCTGCGTACTCTGTGGTGAATCGCCTTTTTAGGTTCTAAATGTTCCACGTGGAACATTTACTTGCCTATGCAAAATTCACTAAATATCTTGTTTAAAATATCATCTGTAGTAACTACGCCTGTAATCTCACCAAAGAAGTCAACTGCCCGGCGAAGATGGATGGCCTGAATTTCAAGCGGAACCCCTTTGTTACAAGTGTCTAAAAACATTTCACACTCTTTTTTTGTCTCTTCAAGTGCAATCTTATGACGCAGTTTTGTAACAGCAGCATCTTCTGTCTCTTTCCCGCCCATTCCAGCTATAGTCTGTTTAATTATCCCTTTTAATTCCTCAATCCCCTCCCCGTTAAGCACAGAAGTATGAACTATCGGACAGCCCTGCGCAACAAGTTCATTGTCAATTACAATTCCTTTATCAACCTTATTAGCAACAATAATCCTTTTCTTTTCTCTTATATGTTCAAGTATATTTTTATCATCCTCTGTAAGCGGCTCACTAACATCAAGCACAAGTAAAATAAGTTCAGCCTTATCAATGGAGTTATACATACGCTTTATGCCTTCCTCTTCAACCGCATCCTCTGTTATACGCAATCCAGCAGTATCTAAAAGCCTGAGAGGTATACCGCAGACATGCACCATTCCGTCTATAATATCTCTGGTTGTACCGGGATGAGGTGTTACTATTGCCAGTTCTTCTCCAATAAGGGTATTAAGCAGACTTGATTTTCCTACATTTGTCCGCCCCACAATGGCGGTTAAAACCCCTTCCCTGAATGGCCTCCCTTTGTAATACCCTCCGATAAGCCTTTCAATCCTGCCAATGACAATCGAAATACGATCTGTCAGGTCATTAACAGGAATATCAATATCATCATCCGGAAAATCAATATAAGCCTCTACAACTGTCATAACTCCAACCACTTCATCTTTTAACATATTGATTTCTTTAGATAATTTGCCTTCCAACTGCCATATTGCAGACTTCATTCCAGCTTCTGTCTTAGCATTTATTAAACCAATAACCGCTTCTGCCTGGGCAAGGTCAATCCTCCCGTTTAAGAAGGCCCTTTTAGTAAACTCTCCAGGTTCACCAAGTCTCGCCCCTTCTCTTATAAATGCCTCAAGAACCTTTGTAGAAATTAAAACCCCGCCGTGGCAACTGACCTCTATAACATCTTCACATGTAAAGCTATGCGGTGATCTCATTATGCTCACCATAACTTCATCTACTTTCTCCCCTGAAACCGGGTCCACAATAAATCCGTAATGAAGGGTATGGGTAGAGGCATTGATAATAGGTTTACCTGACTTCTTTTGAAAAAGCCTGGAGGCGATACCAATCGCATCTTTTCCACTCAGCCTTATAACGCTTATTCCTCCTATACCCTGAGGAGTAACTATCGCACAGATTGTCTCTTCCTGGATAACCATAACTTACCTTGTGCCCAAATTGAGCGATTCTAAAACCACAGAGCGCACAGAGGAAAAATTTTAAAACTAAAAACATAGTAAATTCAAGTAGTCCTCTGTGTTCTCAAGTATTAAATTTGTTGATTAATCAAAAGCATTTCATTCAATTAATGAGTGCACAGAGAAAACAGGTTTCTCTTTAATTTATAATATCTTTCTCTGTGTGTTCTGTGGTAAATAGCCTTGTTATTTTGGTACAAACCCCTTTCTCAACGTATTCTCACTGATGCAAATTGGATTCATGAACTGTAATAAATAATCCGGCCCCCCTGCCTTTGACCCTATCCCGGACATGCCAGATCCACCAAAAGGCTGTCTGCCCACGAGCGCCCCTGTTATTGAACGATTTATGTAAAGGTTGCCAGTCCTGAACTCTTCTCTTGCCTTCCTTATATTTGCCGGACTTCTGGAGTAGATACCTCCGGTCAGGGCATAGGAAGTTGAATTGGCAATCCTGATAGCATCATCAATATCACAAGCCTTTAGCATGGCTACAACCGGTCCAAAAATCTCCTCCTGGGCAATTCGTGCGTCAGAAGAAACTTCTGTAAAGATTGTGGGACCTATAAAGTATCTATTGTCAAATCCCCCTTGGCCCCCCTTTTCTAAAGGGGGGTGATGCATAAGGTTTGGCTTTACTAAGAGAACATTTGGGAAAATAAGAACCCCTTCTGTTTTTCCTATCTCTATGTAATCCTTAATATTTTTAAAGGCATTCCTATCTATAACAGGCCCCATGAAGTTCCCTGGCCTGTCAGTAGGGCCAATCTTTAAACTTGAGGAAGCATCCTTAAATCTTTCGAGAAATTCCTCATAAATATCTTCAATAACAATTATCCTTGAACATGCAGAACACTTTTGTCCCTGAAATTCAAACGCTGATTCAAGGACACCCTTTACCGCTTCATCGAGATCTGCTGTCCCATCAATAATAATTGCATTCTTGCCGCCCAGTTCCGCAATAACCTTTTTTATATTCCTCTGCTCCGGGGCGGTCTTTGCGGCTAACTCTACTATTTTTAGACCTATCTCTTTAGAACCTGTAAAAGCAATAAAATCCACATCTGGATGAGTTACAATATATTCTCCAATAACACTGCCGGAACCGGGAAGAAATTGAAAAACACCATTTGGAAGACCAGAGTCTTTGAAGATTTCAACAAGCTTATAGCCAATTACGGGAGAAAGTCCTGATGGTTTGAGGATTGCGCAATTGCCCGCAACTATACTGGCCGCTGCCATACCTGCCGGTATTGCTAACGGAAAGTTCCATGGAGATATTACAACTCCTATTCCTTTTGGCTTGTATACATAATCATTTACCTCACCGGGATAATCCCCAAGCCGCCTGGAGCTTAGCCGTATCATCTCTGCCCCATAATAATTCATATAATCAATTGCCTCTGCAACATCTGCATCTGCCTCTTTCCATGTCTTCCCCACCTCAAACACCTCAAGGGCAGCGAGATCAAATCTATCCCTCTTTAATATTTCAGCAACCTTTAAAAGATATGATGCCCGTTCTTTGGAAGATGTCTTTCGCCAGGCTCTCCATGCCGTTTTTGCCTGATCCACTGCCCTGCCCGCTTCTTCTATTGATGCAGATGATACTTTACCTAATACCTCTCCAGGTCTTGCAGGATTTACAGAAATAATCGAATCATCAGTCCAAACCTCTTTTCCCCCAATAAGCAGGGGATATTCTTTGTTACATTCATTCCTAATCTTATCAATGGCAGCCGTCATCTTTTCCCTGTTTTCTTTTTTTGAAAAATCAGTAAGGGGTTCATTACAGAATCCCGGCTCACCCTCCCACTTACCCCCTCCCGCCTTTCCAATCTGGTGAGGGGGGCTTATCAAATCTTCAAATGCACTCCCTTCTGCAAATGACTTCCTTAAAAAGGATTCATTGGAAGTGTTTTCAAGAAGCCTCCTTACAAGATAGGCCATTCCCGGAATCATTTCTCCGACAGGAGTATAGACTCGAACCCTGTATCCCATCTTCTGCACAACCTCTCTTAAGGATTCTCCCATTCCATACAG
The DNA here is from genome assembly GCA_023248365.1 of Nitrospirota bacterium. GTDB lineage: Bacteria > Nitrospirota > 9FT-COMBO-42-15 > HDB-SIOI813 > HDB-SIOI813 > JACRGV01. The sequence goes on along the minus strand of JAHFER010000011.1, from coordinate 8,457 downwards.
CATCTGAAATTCAAATGCTTTTTTATCAAGGTCAAGCTCACCAATTAGCGCTATAGTATTAGCAATACTTCTTATATTATGGGTAGCAATCGCCGGCCGTACTATATCTGTATTCTCCATTAGCATACGGGTAAGCTCTTCAAAATTATTGTCTGTCTCTCCTTTATTAAGAAATACAGGTACAGGCCACCCATTCTGCCTGTTTATAACTATCTCATAGTCCCGGTATGCCCCCTTCACTAAGCGAATAGTAATAACCCTACCCTTTTCTCTGGCCCAGTTTAATAAAGATCTAAGGTCTTCTTTTGTATCTTTCAAATATGCCTGCAAGGCTATGCCTGCAAAGTTATAGTCTTTAAATTCCTCTTCTTCAAGGATGCTTTTGAAGATAGCAATCAAAAGGTCCTTATAATAGTAGTGTTCCATATCAAACGTCACGAAAGCACTGAGTTGTAATGCCTTTCTGAAAACAGGCCTGAAGTTGTTCTTAACACCTTCTATTGAACCTTCCCAATCAACCGGGTCAAGCTGAGAATAGAGTGAAGAGACCTTTATCGAAATATTTAATTTGGGGATCGTCCCTTTATCATCCATATCCAAAAGAGGATTTTGAGCCCAGCGGTTTATTATAGGGTAAAGCGTATCTATAAGATTCAAATACCCTTCAACATAATTATCCGCCTCTTTGTCACTTACCACAGTCTCACCAAGCAGATACATGCTGAAGGCAGTCTCATTACTTCTCATACGTTCAATAACAGTAAGTGCCTCATCAGGATTATTGCCCGCGATAAACTGCCCGGCTATAATTTTTATGTTTGACCTTATTATCCTTGCCGCAGCCTTACTCATTAATCCTGATTCAGGTATGTACTGTATACCAGCCTTAAAAATCCCCACCAAAATTTGAAAGAAATTTCCAGTATAATCAGAAAAGTATTCCTTGAATAACCTTATTACTGATGTATCACTCTTTAAAGCGGGGAATAGATCAACATATCTGAAAAGCTGTGTCTTAAAATATTCATCTTTCATAGCCCATTCCAATATCCTTCCCTCCCAGCGCTTTTTATCAAAGACAGAAGGTGTATGTAACATTGCATGGGTGTAAATTTCATACCCGATTTCTCTTATCCTGTCCTCTAAAACTTGATTCATATTTAAGAGATTATAAACTTATTTAAATCACGTTTCAAATAAGTAAATAGAAATTAGTTGACATTTCAACTAATTAAGTTATAATTTCCTTCTTTATTCAAAGGAGGAGTTATGTCAGTAACATACAGGCCGCATAACCTTAGCAGGAAAAGGACTCACGGATTCAGGCTTAGGATGAGGACTAAAAACGGAAGGAAGATCATTGCCAGAAGAAGGGCCAAAGGACGGGCTAAGCTGACAGTTTAAGCTCCCTATGGGCTTTATAATATGGTCAGTTGGTGAAAAATTCAAAATATAAAATCCGGAAGGGATGGGAGTACCGTTTCATCTACAAAAATGGGCGTAGAAAGTCCAACCGTTTTTTTGTCCTTTATTATATTAAAAACAATCTTGGGTACAGCCGGTTCGGAATATCTGCAAGTAAAAAGCTGGGCAATGCTGTAAAAAGAAACAGGGTAAAGAGGTTGATCAGAGAAGTGATAAGATTGAGAGACGATATAAAAGGTATGGGCATGGATATAGTGCTCGTAGCCCGTGACGGGATGCTGGGCATAAAATTTAAAGATGCAGACGAAGCCTTTGGAAACTTAATAAAGCATCTGGGAGCTTAGACATGCCTTTAAAAAAACTCTTGATTTTATTAATCTCTGTATATCAGAAATGCTTCTCTATTTTAAAACCGCCATCATGCAGGTTTTATCCCACTTGTTCTCAGTATTCAATTGACGCAATACAAAAATATGGATCCATTAAAGGTATGAGTAAGGTCATCTTCAGATTACTAAGATGTCATCCTTTTCATCCCGGCGGTTTTGATCCGGTAAGGTAGAGTTAAGCAATGGAAGGCATGGAAAAAAGGGTTTTAATAGCAATAGTGTTGTCAGTACTTGTACTGATTGGCTATCAATATTTAGCGCCAACACCGCCATCACCACCAAAAACCCAACAAACCGTACAACCTGTTCAGAATCCGGCAGAGTCCACACCTGTTTCACAATCAGAAGCCTTACCCCTATCCGGTAAAATGGCCGGGGAAGAAAAGACTATCACTGTTGAGACGGATCTCTATAAAACCGTTTTCACAAACAGGGGCGGAGTAATAAAGCGCTGGGAATTAAAAAAATACTGGCTCGACTTAAAAAAACAAAATAAAGTAGTTTTATTTGATCCCGGGAATAAGGTGGTCGGGGCTTTCCCAATGTCAGTTAAGCTCAATGACCCTGAGCTAAATAACATTATTAAAAATGGGCTGTTCAGTATAGACGGCGGTGACATAACCCTTAACAGCAAAAATCCAAAAGCTGCTCTAAGCTTTTCATTTGTTGACCCGAAAAGCGGCAAGGGCCTGAAGAAGACCTTCACATTTCATAATGAGTCCTACAATGTAGATGTAGATATAATTCCTGTAAATGCAGGCGGGAATTATACAATTTCTACAGGTTCTAACTTCGGCATATCCGAATGGGGAGAGGAACGTATAGTTGGATTTGTAGGCCCCTCTACCATGGTTGGCACAAAGGTAATAAGAGACAAGATAAAAAAGATAACCGGGCCGATTTATCATGAGGGAGAGATAAAATGGGCATCTGTGCAGGACAAGTACTTTATCTCAGCCCTTATTCCAAAGGATAAAATAAACAAGGTAATTATCATAAAGACCTCTGATAAGGATGTACAGTCTGAGATTGAGGTTCCTGGCGGAAAACAATCATCTTTCATACTCTATGCCGGGCCAAAGGAATATAAACGATTAAAGTCATTCGGTGTAGGACTTGACCACAGCATATCCTTTGGATGGTTTATCGTGTGGGAGGTATCAGCTATAAGCTGGCTGGCAAGGGGTTTATTCTCCATTCTCCAATTCTTCTATAATATTACTCATAACTATGGTATTGCTATAATATTTCTTACGGCGATAGTAAGAGTAGTCTTTACTCCCCTTACATATAAGAGTTTCAAGTCTATGAAGGGTATGCAGAAACTTCAGCCTGAGATACAAAAACTTCAGAAGAAATACAAAGACAACAGGGCAGAGCTGAACAAGGCCATGATGGAGCTTTACAAGAACCACAAGGTTAATCCTCTTGGCGGATGCCTGCCAATGGTATTACAGTTACCAGTATTCATGGGACTATACAACCTGCTTGCCAATACCATTGAATTAAGGCAGTCCCCTTTCTTTCTATGGGTACAGGACCTCTCGACAAAGGACCCGTATTATGTAATGCCAATCATTATGGGAATCACCATGCTTGTACAGCAGAAGATGACTCCTACCACAGTTGATCCGACTCAGGCAAAGATGATGTTAATTATGCCTGTAATCTTTACATTCTTCTTCTTAAACTTTCCTTCAGGATTGGTGCTATATTGGATGGTAAACAACATCCTTACAATCGGTCAGCAGCATTTCACTATGAAATACTTTACGAAATAATAGCATGAGAGGAAATTTAACGCTCTTATCTTAAATCTGTAACTATATTAATCCAAAAAGCCTTTAGCTAATAACATATTTGATTTGAAAGGAGGTGATTTTAATGCAAAAATTAAGAAAGGCATTATTAAGCCATTCTCTTGTGTGGTATGTAGCCATTGCTATGCTGGTCGTATTCTCGGTACCAAGGGCTGGAAGCGCCGGCATTATACCTTCTCACCTGGCATCTAATGGGTCAAGACAGGTTGACATGGCCAGAGTTCAAGGTGTCATGGAATCAAAGGTTGTATCACAGAGACTGATGGACCTGGGACTTAATCCGGAAGAGGTCAAAATTAAGGTCGCAACCTTCTCCGATGCAGACCTGCATCAGTTAGCCTCACACCTTGACCAGGTGCAGGGTGGCGGCGACGGTGGTCTTGGGATTATAGTAACGCTCCTAGTTATAGCTATCTTATTTGTTATCCTCTTGCAGTTAACCAATCACAGGATTATTATTAAGTAATTTTAAACGGCCCCGTTCATCGGGGCCTCCATTTGAATTATGCTTTCCACATTACATAAAGTCTTTCTACTATTATTCTTGTTATTGACAGCTTGTCATCCATCATATAGGAAACTCCATAGTACCGAGGAGACACTACATAGTAGCTGTCGGATACGATGAATCAAGGAAGAAACTGGACAATAGCTCTGTCAACAAGAAGTCAGGAGTCAGAATTTATGAGGTTTAACCTTACATCTCACATCTCATATTTTAAGGTATTTTTACTTTTCTTTATTTACGCTTCACTATGCACTATCCTTTCTGGCTGCAGCATCATGTCCAGGATAGTAATAGCTAAAGACCCTTTAAGCGCAAAAGAACATGCAGACCTGGCATCTATATACGAAGAAAAGGGTGAATATGACCTGGCCATAAAGGAGGCAGAGGAGGCGTTAAATAACGACCCTGGAAACCTCAAGGCCCTGATATCAATCGGAAACAGCCATCTGCAAAAGGGCGAATACAAGAAGGCCGGCAGGTATTATAAAAAGGCGCTAAAGCTCGACCCAAAAAACGGAGATCTATTGAACAACATGGCCATGCTGTATCTGTCCACTGGTAAAACTGAGGAGGCAGAAAAACTGGCAAAAGAGGCCATTTCAGCCAATCCTTACCATTTGGGATACTACTACGATACCTTAGGCAAGATTTACGAACGAATGGGACGGGACAAGGAGGCAAGTGATGCCTTTGATAAGGCGAGGGAAATGTTGAACGATGGCCGGTGAAAAGATTTTCATGAAAGAATATACATCCGAATAATCAAAGGGATCAAATCATTAAAGAACTACGGTAGAGACGAACCAAGTAAAAATTGTGTCAGCATATTTGTGTCAGAGGATTTACAGGGGGGAATAGTTATAAAAAAAGGTTCCCAGGCAGGGCCTGGGAACCAGATAAAAAAACTTACGACAAACAATGTAAGACTCAAATCTTATTAATCTTCTAATTCTATGTCAGTTTCTAAGGCATCCTGACCTGTAGTTCCTGAGGAATGATCATTACCCGTACCACCGGTCAAATAATCAGTATCATTATCTTGACCCCCGTCAAGTAAGTCATCACCGGCTCCACCATCTATAGTGTCCGATCCTATCCCACCGTACAAGTTGTCATCACCGTCACCTCCTATAAGGTTATCATCGCCAGCACCACCGTTTATGGTATCGTTTCCACCAAGACCAGCTATAACATTAGTGCCTTCATTACCTGTCAACATATCATTATACTGGCTGCCAATAACATCTTCATCATCGGTGAGGAGGTCAGATCCGCAACCGCCTTTGGCACTGTTGGTGGACAGATCTACGGTTACAGCCGATAGACAGTTTTCATAAGAGATCGTATCTGTCCCCATCCCACCGTTAAGCTGGTCTGAACCACTCCCGCCGGAAAGGGTATCGTTACCATCATCGCCGGATAAGGTATCGTTACCACCGTCGCCCGAAAGGGTATCATTGCCAGGCCCGCCATTTTCCTGGTCATTTCCAGCTCCGCCGGAGAGGATATCGTCACCATCATCGCCTGATAGTGTATCGTTACCAGCATCGCCCTTTAGGGTATCATTACCAAGCCCGCCGCTTAGCTGATCATTTCCACTCCCGCCGGAAAGCTTATCGTCACCATCATCACCAAATAGAGCATCATTACCAGCATCACCCGACAGGGTATCATTGCCTGGCCCGCCATTTATCTGGTCATTTCCAGCTCCGCCGGAAAGCTTATCGTCCCCATCATCTCCAGATAGAATATCATTACCAGCATCGCCCCTCAGGGTATCATTACCAAGCCCGCCGCTTAGGTGGTCATTACCAGCTCCGCCTGAAAGAATATCGTCACCATCATCGCCTGATAGTGTATCGTTACCAGCATCGCCCTTTAGGGTATCATTACCAAGCCCGCCGCTTAGCTGGTCATCACCGCTTCCACCGGAAAGCGCATCATTACCATCTTCTCCAAATAGCGAATCGTTACCAGCATCGCCATACAGGGTATCATTGCCAAGCCCGCCGCTTAGCTGGTCATCACCGTTCCCGCCGGAAAGCCTGTCATCACCAGCATCTCCGAAAAGAGTATCAATGCCATTCTCGCCAAAGAGTTTATCGTTACCATCTCCTCCATAAAGCGTATCATTACCATTGCCTCCATAGATGATGTCATTTCCTCCTTCTCCATACACGATATCATCTCCATCCCCTGCACAAATCACGTCATTTCCAGGGGTGCCGTGTATAACATCGTTCCCAGGGGTACCTGTAATGGTACATTTAGGCTTAGCGTATACATCTGTGGCTGTCAGGCTCAGTAGCCCAATACCGACCACCAAATTTCCTAAGGTGATGGTTGCAATCTTAGACAAACGACTCAAGCTCATTTTCTCCATTTCTTAACCTCCATTATGTGTAATTTCTAAAGCTCGAAGATTATTATGCAAACTTTATACCATAGTGCATTGAGTAATTCGTAAAATTCCACACGTTAGTTAGGCAATTGCTGACTCCTCAACAGGCAGGGGTTCCCGCCCCCATACTATAACAAATATACAACCTATTATCCCCTCTATCAGAAAAAATGCAGTTCAGGAATCACTCAAACTGAGAATATGATAAAATCGTGCTAAAAAAAGTACTGTAAAGGGTCAGACTATTTTTAAGAAACCGTATAAATAATAATCAGTGTATATATTATATACAGAAAGAAAGTATCCTGGTGGTCTATACGGAATTATAATTTCCTGTAATTATTTTTTATTTAGATGTAGGTATAGCCTATTCTACTACCTTATGAAATGTATAAGTAATAGTGCCAGGCATTTGCTTTTCTGGGGATAAAATAGCAGAACAAGGTTTATGTGTAACCTGGGACGCAACTGTTCATGCTTCATCCTCCTCTTCATTTATGCTATTATAAAATGATATCTTCATACCATTTTATAATAATCCGGGAGCTTATATAAGAACTAAACATTGCATAGTAATTGTTACGGGATATTTAAGCTATTTCACATTAATGGTATTCTACCTGCTCGTTTTGCTCCTGGCCGGTTTTCAGGGTGCAAGCGCTCAAACACCTGGGACGCCGGTAAAAAATCCGGCTACAACAGATAACCCGGTAGAGAGTACGGAAACTAATACCCTTCAGAACTCATCTTCAACTACAGGTGAACAGCACGAAAGTAAAACCAGCTCAATACCTCAACCTGAGGCAAAAACCGCAAAACCCGAGAAGGCTCAGCTGAAGATAAATTCATGTTCATCTGCCGGGGCAGCCGGAGGGACATGGCTGGACCAGACGCATGTTTTTGTGGATAAAAACCTCTGTGAACCAGCGGTGTGGTTTGATAACTTTTTTGGTGAAGCCCTCGTGTTGGAAAACGTCCGGCCAGGTTTTTTCGTCAGCCTGAGAGATTCCATCCGGTGGACTGAGGGGGGGAATGTAGATTCCATCCGCGATTTCAGTCTCCGGTGGGATCTGCCACATTTGGAGAAGTTGCTGAAAAAAACAGGTTTTTTTATCGTTTCCGGATCTGATGCTGACAAATTCACTACCCAGCCCGGTCAGCCTGCCAATCCTGGAGTTGACCCGGCAACAGGAAACAGGAAAACCACCTTTGGGGTACGAGTCGATTTTTTTAATTGGCTCCGTTCACTTGTCAGTATTGATACCGGTATCATAGTCCATGTACCCCCCGATCCCTTCATCAGGGTGCGATACCAGTACTCGAAGCCATTTGGTGATGTTTACCTCACACGCTTTACCGAAACTGTTCTACAGAGGGCTGTTGAACATTTCACTGAAACGTCGCAGCTCGATCTTGAACGAAAAATCACCACTTTTAGGCTCCTCCGTTGGAGCAATTACGCAACCTATACTGAGGACACAGACAATATAACCTGGAATACCGGGATCAGTCTTATCACTCAATTGTCAAACAAGAGCGCAATTTCTTATGATACCAGTATGTGGGGAGTGAATCATCCTAAGTGGGCCATTCAAAATAGCCGGATTGGTTCACGGTATCGGCGAAATTTTTACAGGCCCTGGCTCTTTTTTGAGTTGATGCCTGAAGTTACCTGGCCCAGGTATGGAAGGGGTCAAAATAACCCCGTCTATGCATTAATGACTACTATTGAAATTCAATTCGGTAAGTAAACACCTGACGGCGACACCTAATGAACTTAATGTTTTTGTAATAATTCACCGCAGAGAGCGCGGAGGACACGGAGGAAAATCCTTTATAATCAATAAATTCTCTCTCCGCTCTCTGCGTCCTCTGCGGTAAACTGTTACACTTTTTTTGTGCTTCCTTTAAGGA
>JAHFER010000009.1:23028-26710 GCA_023248365.1 Nitrospirota bacterium | reverse complement strand
AGGGATTGCTCCAATCTCATGCAGTATTATGAAAGGCCAAAGGATTGCAATATTGATATGTTGTTAAAATCTATAGATGTGTTTTGCATGGTCATAGATGGGGTGATGGATTTTCGGGTAATTGGTGGAGATGCTTTTATGAATAAGGACTGGCCTGTAATAGTCAGGAGATTAACGGCTGAACCTAAGGCAAGAAGGGTCGTGCTGTATACAAACGGAACCATTGTGCCAAAAGAGAAAAATATCCAATACTTAAAAAATGATAAAGTGCTTATCATCATGACGAATTATGGTGTTCTGTCAAAGAAAATAGCTGAACTAAAACAAATATTGGAGAAAAACAAAATTGCTTATTATGAGCTGAATGTAACTGAATGGCTTGATTGTTCAGCAATAGTGCCGCATAACCGCAGCATAGATCATAACAGGCAAATATTTAAAATCTGTTGTGCTAAGAATATGGCTACTTTGTCAGATGGAAAATTGTTCAGGTGTCCATACTCGGCTAATGCCGACAGGTTATCGGCAATCCCGGATAATAAAGCCGATTATGTTGATCTGTTTCAGGAGCCAATTGATGCAGGAAATATTAAGGAAATAAAGAATAAGGTTAGAAACTACATTTTACAAAAAGATTACCTGGGAACATGCGATTATTGCAATGGCAGGCCGTTGTCAGGTAATGAGGTACAGCCGGCTATACAGAGTGATAAGCCGTTAGAGTATCATAAATTTATACAGTATAAATAGAAACATAATTATATAAAGAAAGGGGTTTGTCATGTCAGTTGAAACTTTTAAAACAAAAGATGAAGTCAGTAAGTGGGGTAAACTGGAGCGGGAAAAACCTTATGTTTATAAGAAGGTCATGAAATTTGAGGAAAAAATGAAGAAGGGGGAAAGTATTGCTATTATTCAGTTTCAGTATAATTACAAATGTAACTTCACCTGTGAACATTGCTCGATAAAGAGATTTCAGGGCAAGCAGGATAAGCGGTCATTTACAATTGCAGATGTAAAAAAGCTCGCACAGGAAGCGGATGAAATGGGGCTGGCACGTTTTGTAATTACCGGAGGAGAACCATTGGTATTCAGGGATTTTGATGCGCTGGTGGAGGCTATTGACCCTCAGAAATTCTATATAAACTGTGATACAAATGGGTGGCTTTTGAATGAAAAGAAGGCTAAGCACCTAAAGAGCATAGGCGTTGACAGGATTCAATTGAGTATAGACAGCCTTGATGCTGATGAACATGATGCTTTCAGGCAAGTAAAGGGATCCCATGATAGGGCGATGAAGGCGGTTGATATTGCTTTGAATGCCGGTTTGGATATTTTCATACAAACAGTGGTTCCCAAACAAAGGGTTCGTTCAGAGGAATTTATAAAATTCGTTGAATATTTTAATAATAAAGGTGTAGGGGTCTTTGTGACTTATGCAAAACCGGTCGGAGCATGGGAAGGCAATTTTGATGTTCTGGCTGACAGGGATGACATGAAATATATAGAGGAGCTTGAGAAAAAGTATAACGTATATTCGCACCTGACTCCAGCCTATGGACTCAGTATGGGTTGTATATCCGTTAAGGGGATGGTTTCTGTGACACAATATGGAGATGTGCTGCCTTGCCCGTATATTCACACATCCATAGGGAATGTTTTTCATGAACCATTGAAGGATATTATTCAAAGAGGTTTGAATATTAAACATTTCGGCGAATATTATGACGGCTGCTGGATTGCTGAGAACAGGGAGTTTATTGATAAATATGTTGTAAAGAGAATATACGACAAACCCTTACCGGTTCCATGTTCCGAAGTCTTTACTGAGGAGGATATAACACAAAAGCCATTTAATGAGGTAATGTGGTAATGGAAAAAATTCTGTTTATAGTTCCACCGTATGTGAATTATGATAGTTTTGTAAATCCTGCCTTCAATGACGGGACAATGGTAAAGAAATCCGGAAAATACAGAAATATTGTTGCTGATATGCCGCTCGGGCTGCTCTCTTTGAGCGCCTATATAAAAAAACACATACCTGTAGTAGAGGTCAAACTTGTCAACTTCAACATTGTACTTCATAAAATTGAAAGCTTTGAATATGGTTCTTTTTCGGAGTTGTTCCAGGACTTTCTTTCTGAAAAAGAATGGATTGATTATGCACCAAACATAATAGGAATATCCACGTTATTTACGCCCTCATACTATAATATGCTGGCTGTGGCAAATGCAGCGCGTGATATATTCCCTAATGCGTTGATAACGGCTGGTGGTGGTGTACCTACCAATATGTACAACGAAATATTCGGAGACAGTGCATGTATTGATGCGATTTGCTATGGTGAGGGAGAAAGACCTTTGTTAGGGTTAGTGGAGGCGGTTGACAACAAGGAATTTATCAGAACGCATGCCTCGTGGATTACAAAAGAAAAGGTTGAAAAAAAGTTGCCGTTTCATTTCGATTTTATAGAAAATCTTGATGAAATACCATTCCTGGATTATGAATTATTGAATATTGATGACTACAGAATAAGCCCGGTATTGGCAACATTCCCTCTTGCAAAAGAAAAAATGAACAGTATGCCGGTCATGACCTCAAGAGGTTGCCCTCATCGTTGTAGTTTTTGCGCATCTCACTCGGTTCATGGAAGAGAAATGCGCTATCACAGTTTAAGCCGTGTCAGGGAAGATTTCGGGCGGCTTTGTGAAAAATATGGGGCTAAAGCAATAGTATTTTTTGATGATCACTTGATGGCTGACAAACAAAGGGTTTTTAAGATTGTGGATATTATGAATGAGTTTCAGTTGACTGCTTTTTTCCCATCTTCATTGGCTCTTTATGCTCTTGATAGAAAAATATTAGAGTCTCTGAAAAGTGTGGGACTCAACCAGCTTGTATTGTCCGTGGAATCTGGCAGTAACAGAGTTTTAAGAGAAGTTATGCATAAACCTCTTAACCTTTCCATAGTAAATCGTGTAATCAGCGATTGCCGGCAATTAGGGATAGCAGCAGATGTCGCCATTCTCATAGGGCTTCCTGGTGAAACGAAACAGGACATAGAAGATACACGGGCATTTCTAAAGACTCTTGATGCAACATGGTTTCGGCTTAATGTTGCAACCCCTCTTGTAGGCAGTGAAATGCTTGATATATGTATTAAGAAAAAATATATTAAAGGGGACTATCTTGATTGCGATTACAAAAGGGCAGTTGTTGAGACAGAAGATTTTACAGCAGATTATATACAGGAAAAAATTTATTCCTTAAATCTTGAACTTAATTTTGTCGGAAACAGCGACTTTAGAATGGGGAATTATGAAACAGCATTAAAGGGGTTTGAGAACACAATACGAGTAAAGAACGACCATGCATTTGCTTTTTATTTTGCAGCACAATGTTGTAACAAGACGAATCTAAATAAAAAATATCAGGATTACAAATCAAGGTATGAAGAGATAATTCAGGAATCCGGTTTTTGGAAAAACTATACTGATCAATTTAATCTGGCTGTACTTGAATAACTTAGAGGTTTTATATTGAAAGCAATAGATATCAGGGGACAAGCGCCAGGGGGGAAAAGAACAAGACTTGCAGAAGTACTTCCTTTAGACACCCCTTTTGTACTTCAGATTTTTCCGGTTTATGCATGTAATTTTAAATGTGGTTATTGTATTTTTT